>JBGTFI010000526.1:0-3331 GCA_041747335.1 Phycisphaeraceae bacterium
CGCCAGGCCGGCCGGCGACGCCCTCGATCAGACGCATCGCTTCGGCCTTCGCGCGGTCGAGGCGGGAGGGCGTGACATCCGTCGCGTTCATGGACGCCGAGTGGTCGAGGACGATGACGATGCGCTGTCCCTCCCCGGCGACGCCCCTCGCGATGGGCCGGGCATACGCCGCGAGCAGCGCGCCCAGCACGAGCAGCTGCAGAAGCAGAAGGAGGTTTCGCCGCAGCCGCTGAAACGGCGCGTTGACCTGCATGTCCTCGATCGCCTTTTTCCACAGCAGCGTCGAACTGACATCCACCGTGCGCCGACGCAGCTTGAGGAAGTACAGCAGCACCAGCGCCGGCACGGTCAGGGCGGCGGCGATCAGCGCGGCGATGGGGGAGAGAACCGACATATTGCTAACGGCCTCCGCGTCATGGTAGGTCAGGCCTCGGCCTGACAGGTTTGCTCCCGGTCGTTGTCAGGCCGAGGCCTGACCTACAAGGATCCGCGCATTGGTTATTCCCACATCCTCATCCCAGCAGTCTTCTTTGCCGCAGATACTTGAGAATCAGATCTTCGAAGCCCGCGCTGGTGTCGCTGAACAGGTGCGTCACGCCGCGTTTTCGGCACTGATCGCGCACGTGGTTGAGGTGCGCTTCGACTGTTTCATGGTAGCGCTTGAGCAGGGCGGGTGTGATCGAGACCTCGGCTGTGTCGCCGTCCTCGACATCGCGCAGGCGAAGATCGCCCAGAAGCGAACCCTTGCGCGGATCCAGCTCCTGCGGAGCCATCAGGTGCAGCGCGAAGGCGTCGAAGCGGTCGCCCGCGAGGTACTTGAGCGCCTGGCCGATGTCGCCTTTCTCAAGGAAATCACTGATGAGAATCACCACCCCCCTGCCGCGTTGAAGCAGCGCGAGCCGCTTGCAGACGTTCACAAGGTCTCCCCGTGCGGGTTTCGCGGGGGGGGACTGCGTTTCGAGGAACTCGATGAGGCGCGGCACGGGCTGCCGGCCGCGCATGTTGCCGATCCAGTGGTCGATGGTGTTCGTGAACGTGTACACGTGCAGGCGGTTGAAGTGGACCAGCGCGATGTACCCCAGCGCCGCGGCCACGCGCCTGGCGTAGAGCAGTTTGCGGCAGTCGGCGGGCTCGCCGAAGTCCATCGACCGGCTGACATCAAGCAGGATCGAGACGCTCAAGTCTTCCTCCTCGAGGAACAGGCGCAGGAAGAGCTTGTCGAGGCGGGCGTAGAGGTTCCAGTCGATGCGCCGCAGGTCGTCGCCCATGACATATGGCCGGTAGTCCGCGAACTCGATCGACTGCCCCTTGCGCTTGCTCCGCCGCTCGCCGTGCAGTTTCCCCTGAAGGATCTTGCGCGAAAGCACATCCAGCCGATCAAGCTGGTGCATGAAATCCGCCGAGAGAAGCGGAATTGAAGTTGTCTGTGTTGCAGAGGGCATTGTTTATGGTATGGGTGCTGATTCAAGCGGTGCGCGATCATCTGGAACCAGTTCATGGATCTCATCTCGGATCTGCCCCCAGACCGATCGGAATAGCTGATAATCCTGGGGCTGACCTGCCAGCACGTTCTTGCGATCGCGCCCATTCAGCGGCTCGATACCGTCATGAGTGGCCACGAGGTTTGGATTCTCTTCGTACAGATCGTGCCACGACGCCATGAGGAGCGACTTATGACCAAAGACAATCCGAACGATGTGGCATCCCGCATCAGGCCCAGTGTTCCACCTCCGCAAGGTCGGATCGTCAAACCAACCTTGTTCATCAATCCAGGCAGTCAGTGCGCCCAATCCGTCGGCAGGCAAATGCCCCTCGTACCAGGCTTGGTCCGGGTACTCGCCCTCAGCCCACACGATCCGTCCATCAGGCCAGATGAGCAGCACAGGCTGTGGGCCTCCCGGCCCATCGGGCCAGAATCCATGATCAATCCAAAGACTGACCGCGGCGCCTTGGCTGCGTTCATCGAGCATGGTCTCGGTTGACTTCACGGGTTTCGACTCTTCGCGCGAACATCCACAAATCAGGATCAGCGCGGCGGTGAGAAACGCCACGAGAATCAACCATCTGCCAAGGATTGAAATATGCGTCTTCATCGGCTTACCTCCGCCTCCACCGCCAGATTGTCCAAAATATTATTCACCACCATGTCCGACGTCACCGCTTCGGCCTGGCCCTCGAAGTTCATCAGGACGCGGTGGCGCAAGGCCGGGAGGGCGATGGCGCGCAGGTCCTCGATGCTCACGTGCGCTCTTCCATCCAACAGCGCCCGCACCTTGCCGCCGAGCACCAGCGCCTGGGCCGCGCGCGGTGAAGCGCCGAAGCGCACGAACTGCCTCGTCAGGCCGGTGGCGAACTCACCCTCTGGGTGCGTGGCGAGCACGGCGCGGACGGCGTAATCCTGGACGTGCGGGGCGATCAGCACCTCGCGCACCACCTGCTGGTAGCGCGTGATCGAGGCGGCATCGAGGACAGGTTCGATCGTCGGCTCTTCCGCGCGCGTGGTGCGATCGAGGATCGTGTGGAGCTGCTCGCGCGTGGAAAGGCCCACCAGCAGCTTGAAGAAGAAGCGGTCGAGCTGCGCTTCGGGAAGCGGATAGGTGCCTTCCTGCTCGATGGGGTTCTGCGTGGCCATGACGAAGAAGGGCTTGTCCATCGCGTGCGTCGTGCTGCCGACGGTGACGCTGCGCTCCTGCATGGCTTCGAGCATGGCCGACTGTGTCTTAGGCGTGGCGCGGTTGATTTCGTCGGCCAGGATGATCTGGGCGAAGATCGGCCCTTTCTGGAACTGGAACTGCCGGCCGCGGGCGTGGCCGTGCTCATCGGTCACTTCCGCGACGATGGTCGTGCCGGTGATGTCCGCGGGCATGAGGTCGGGGGTGAACTGAATCCTTGAAAAACGCAGGGAAAGCGCCTGGCTGAGGGAGCGGATCAGGAGCGTCTTGCCCAGCCCCGGCACGCCTTCGAGCAGCGCGTGGCCGCCGACAAAGAGGCAGGTGAGCACGCCGTCGATGATCTCTTCGTGACCGACGATGACGCGCTGAATCTGCTCGCGCAGGCGGGCGTAGTCTTCCCTGAACTTGCGGGCGTGCTCGGTGATCTGACTTTGTTGGCTAGCGGTCATCGGCGTGTCCTTGCGGTGTGAAGCGGGGTTAGCGGTTCATGTGACTAACGTCCCAGTCCGCCGCGGGCGCGGCGTTTGGCGGCGAGCAGGCGGCTGGTCGTGTCTTCGTTGCGTGGAAGATCGTGCTCGGGCAATGGGGGCGAGTCGGGGAAGGCTTCGGGCGGCGGCGCTTGGGGGGACTCCTCGCCCTCGAGCGCGATGGGCTCGAGC
>JBGTFI010000527.1:0-2930 GCA_041747335.1 Phycisphaeraceae bacterium
GGCGCTCGATGAACAGCTTGCCCTTGGCGACGCAATCGAGAAAGTCACCATGATCTCCGGCGGGGAGATCGCGGCGATTCAGGCGCTTGGGGCGACGATGGGTGGACTCGCGGGCAAGGCACTCAAAGACGCGACGACGGCGGCGGTGGGCTTGTCACGCAAGCTGGACATCGACCTGCGGACGGCGATGCAGCTTATCGCGCGCACGGCGGCTGGCGGGCAGGTGAGCCTTGGGCGCTACGGGCTGGCGATCGACGCGGCGGCGACGGCGCAGGAGAAGTTCGACACGCTCTTACGCATCGGCAATGATTCATTCTCGATTGCCCGCAACGAGGCGGACACGCTCACCGGAAGCTGGACGATCCTGGGGAATCAGATTGCCAAACTGAAAGAGGAGTTTGGTCGGTTCCTGGCGGAGCCGGCGCGGAAGTTCATCGACTGGATGAAGGGGGTCGTGGCCGAGGCCGCGATGATGGCGCGGTACTTCGGGGAGATCATCCCGGACTCGCTTACCGTGTTAAAACTCGCCGCGTTCAACCTGATGCGCGAGTTATCGACGCGCGTGGCCGATGCGTTCGGAGGCGGACTCGACATCCATGAGACGCTGCGAAACGATCAAGAGATCATGCGTCTTCAACGGCGCATCCGTGACGCCAGCACCGGAGCGCTTCCGGCGGCGCTCACCGGACCCGGCGGGCCGACAGGCGCGCACGTTGTACCGAATCTCTCACAGGCGATTCAGCAGACGATCATGCGTTCCATCGGCGGGTTCGGCGGCGGAGGCGGCGGCGGACTGCCGACGTTGGAGCAGTCACGCTTCCTCACCGGCGGCATCAGCGCGGCGAAAGCCGAGCGTGCGGTTGAAAACCAGTTGGCGGAGATTCGGCATTCGCAGCAGCGCCTCCTAGAGCAGAACAACCGGCTGCTTGCGGACATCAAACGCAACACCGAATCCCTTGGCGAGAATGAGGCGGTGGACTTCTAGCATGACGCCACCCCGACCCGACTTCACAGCCGACCCTCTCCCCGCGCGGATGCACAACCTCTCCCATGACACGACGGACGCCGTAACCGAGATCATCCGGGCCGTTCAGGATTCCGGGTTCGGCGTGGCGGCGTGGATCGAACCGGGGGCCTGCGCGTTCGCGGCGTTGCGGGGCGCTGATCGTTACTTCACCACCGGCGGGCCGGGCGATGCGTTCGAGGCGGCGCGTGAGCTTGCACGCTTGACCGGCGTGGGGCGATGCGCGGGATGACGCGGCCTTCCGTTCCATCCTGGCCGGTCAAGGTTTTCGGGTGGCGGGGCAACATGCTGATAGCGCGCAAGGCATCGTCACCCCGCACCCTTCCCCGCCTGATCCAGCAGATGCAGGCGCGTTCGGTTTGGCCGTCGTGGGGATTGTGTGCGAACGGCTGGGAGTGGACGATTCAGGCCGACGATGGGTTGTGGGGGCCGAGCGTGTCACTCACCCCCCGATGACGTGTACCCGGCTGGGACGTGGTACAACCGGCGGAAATCAGGCCGCTACGATCCCGCCTGCCGCGTTCCGTGGACCACCCCCGACCTACGGGACCACCCCAGAACCCCCGCCTTAGAAGCGATCGTAGGGGCCGGGGAACCCGACCTTCGAGGAATACTGCCAGCATCGGTGGGGGTGGACGCGGCAGCGCGCGCACCAACTAATCGAGGCGTCCAGTTTGTCAAAAATTTTTGACAATCCTCCGACGACGGAATCGCACACGAAACCCCTGACCAAGCTCAAAGACCCGGACGAGCAGCGCGAGGGGTATCAATACTACTGATACCCCCCTTGACACGCGGGCCGGAATCTGTACCGTGGCGGGCGTAACACCCTCGTGATCCCACGAGAAACAACCGAACGTCCACCGCCTTGCGGACTCTCTACGCGAGGGTGTTACAGCCGCTTGGCGGTGGGCTGCGCGGAGGTTGCCTATGGCGTGAACATCGGAGCGACCGGGGGAAGCCGGTTGCACGTTGCAGCCGGTTGAAAAAGCGGGGCCGGAAGGTGCTAGAACACCCGCCGACCCCTGATTCAACCACCTTCATGGAGGCAGTCGAATGTCTGCGAATCACGAGTCTACCGAAACGACCGAGCAGGTTCAGGACACCGGCATCGACGGAGGCGACCCGTTCCACCAGCTGGAAACCGACTTGATGAGGCTGGAGGCGCGCATGCGGCAACTCGCCGACCAGCACCCCGAGGCCGCGGACCGCGGCGGGTTCGGCCCGAAAAAGAGCTTTGAGGGAATGGAGGACTGCTTCGGCGCAATCACAAACGAGCTGTCCAACGCGAGCACGGTCTATCGCGAGCAGGCGATCGACGCCGAAGCCGACGACGGCGGCGATGACGATGACGGCGATGATGATGAGGCGGAAGTCGAATCCATCGCGGGCCGCCTGGGCCTGAAGGTGAAATGGGATGTGGACCATGTGTACGGCACGATCTTCGGCCTCATCAAGGGCGGGCGCGGGCCGCTCGTCCGCACCTTCGGCGGCTGGGCCGAAATGTGGGATTGGGACAGTCTGTGGGGTATCCATCCCGATGGAACCTACACGAGGGTTCACGCGCCCGAGGGGTTCGGCGATCCGATCCCGTATGAGCGGGACGACTCCCCCGTCGTGGCCGTGGGCGAAGCCGTCGCCACCTGATCCCCACCCCGACCCCTCCTTCCCCCCGCTGGCCGACGGCGGGGGTTTTCTTTGCGCCTACCGCGTCCGCTCACCGACCCCCACCCGACAGACCCCTCCACCCGACCGACGCGGGAGACGGGCGTACAATCCAGCGATGGACCGGGATGACCACCACCTGACATTCTCCGTCCGAGCCACCCGCACCCGTGACCTGCGCGGCCGTGGCGAGTACCGGGGAGCCGCACCGACGCGGCCAGACCCGCCCGACCTCCCGGCG
>JBGTFI010000528.1:0-4950 GCA_041747335.1 Phycisphaeraceae bacterium
AATCGTCGACCGCGCGCCGGCCGATCGCGTGCTCCCCACCGGCGGGGTCGTCAGCTTTCACGTCCGCCAACCGGTCATTCAGCAGCACGACGATGGCGAAGTCACCGCGGCGCTGATGGGCGATGTCACCGTCGCCTACGAAGACCCCGCGACGGGCAGGTCGCTCACCCTGCGGGCCCAGAACGCGGTGGTCTTCCTGGACCTTTCCCTCGACGACGCGATGGGCCGCACGCAGTTCGACGCCTCGATGGTGCGCGGCATCTACCTCGAAGACAACGTGATGATCACCGACGGCCAGTACACGCTGCGCGCCCCGCGGGTCTTCTACGACCTGGCGACGGACAAAGCCGTGATCCTCGACGCGGTGTTCTACACCTGGGATGCCCGGCGGCAGATCCCGATCTACGTGCGCGCCGACACCGTGCGCCAGGAAGCCACGAGGTCATGGTCCGCGCAAGGGGCGCGCATCACCACCAGCGAGTTCGCAAAACCGCACTTCGCCATCGCCGCCAATGATGTGCGCTTCAACATGGAAGATCGCGCCGACGGAACCGCGCGCACGCGCTTCGAGGCCGACTCCGTCACCGCCCGCGTGCAGGACGTCCCGGTCGCCTGGTTCCCCCGCCTGGCCGGGGAAGTGGTCCAGCCGCCCCTCCGCAGCGCCAGCGTCGGGTGGGAGAGCGACGGCCCCGCCGTGCAGACCAACTGGGATCTCTTCGCTCTCGCAGGCAAGGACAGCCCCGAAGGCGTCGATCTGCTCGGGCAGCTCGATTACCTGGGCGAACGCGGGCCCGCGATCGGCGTGACGCTCGAATACGACCGCCCCGACATGTTCGGCGAGTTCGACAGCTACTTCCTCATGTACGACCAGGGCGAGGACTCGATAGGCGAGCGGAACGATGTCGAATTCGACGGCGAGCAGCGCGGCTTCTTCGTCGGGCGGCACCGCCAGTATCTCCCCCAGAACTGGGAGCTTTCGCTGGAGGCCGGCTACGTCTCGGATGAGACATTCCTCGAGGAGTTCTTCCGCGACCAGGCCGAACTCGGCAAAGACTACGAAGCCTCGCTCTACCTCAAGAAGCAGGAGAACGACTGGGCGCTGACGTTCCTGACCAGCTACCGCCTCAACGACTTCGTCGCCCAGACCCCCACCCTTCAGACCTACGGCTACACCGTCGACAAGCTCCCGGAACTCGGCTACTTCCGCACCGGCACCAGCCTGCTGGGCGACCGGCTCACGTACTACACGGAAAACCGCCTGGGATACATGGACCTGCGCCCCAGCGAAGATCGGCCCTCCTGGCGCGGATTCACCGATGCCCAGAGCAGCAAGCTCTTCGGCATCGACTCCAAGGAGACCTCCTTCGAGGCCCGCGCCCGCGAGCTGGGGCTGCCCACCGATGGGCGGGCGCGCTTCGACACGCGCCACGAAGTCCAGGCGCCGCTGAAGCTGTCGATCGTGGACGTGGTCCCCTACGTCACCGGGCGCATGACCGCCTACGATGAGGACTTCGAAGATTTCAACGACGACAGCGACGAGGCGCGCTTCTGGGGCGGCGGCGGCGTGCGGCTGGCCACCAGCTTCTCCAACACCTACGAGCAGGTCGAGGACGAGGTGCTGGCCATTCACCGCGTCCGCCACATCATCGAGCCTTACTCGAACCTGTTCCTCTACGGCTCCTCCTCGAACCCGGAGGATTACCCGGTGTTCGACCACGATGTCGAGGGCATCTCCGAGGGCGCCGGGGCGCAGATCGGCATGAAGCACACGTTCCAGACGCAGCGCGGCGGGCCGGGGCGCTGGCGCAGCGTCGATTTCCTCACGCTCAACTCCTACTACGTCGAACGCGGCAGCGACTCGGACATCCGCAACGAGCACCCCCGCTTCTTTACCTACCGCCCGGAGTATTCCACCGGCGGCGACCACTTCTACACCGACCTCGCCTGGCTGGTCAGCGACACCCTCGCCGTCGTCGCCGACTACACCTACGCCTTCGAACGCTCGCAGGCCACCTCCTGGCACGTGGGCATGAGCCTGGCCCACACCGAGCGCCTGACCTCCTACATCAACTACACCGAACTCGAACCCCTTTCGAGCCGCCTGCTGAGCTGGGGCTTCGAGTACGACCTGACGCGCAAGTACACCCTCGGTTTCCAGCAGACCATCGACCTCGAAGAGAGCGAGTTCCGCTCGATCGAAGTCTCCGTGGTGCGCAAGCTCCCGCGCTGGAACCTGATCGTCGAGGTCAGTCACGACGACATCGACGATGAACAGTCGGTGTTCGTCATCGCCGTCCCGCAGGGATTCGACTGGAAACGATTCGGCCGCCGCGCCGTGGGCGTGCTCGCGCCGGATTATTGACATGCGCCGCGGTCGCCAGACAGTGGGGCGGGCGCTTGACAGTGGGGCGGGCACTTGACAGTGGGGCGGGCGTCCCGCCCGCCATCAGGCCGCCGGCCTGAAGCGACGACACCTCCAGCATCGGCACGAAACCAGGGACTTGCGGCTTTGCCGCAAAGGCGGGCGAGACGCCCGCCCCACTGCCTTCACCTCCCCATCCCCTTTGCCTTTCCGCGCCCCGCCCTCTACACTTTTCCTCACGCCCGCCGCGCTTGGCCCGCGGATTTCCCGGCAAATCGCGGCGAAATCGCACCCTCCCCCACGCCCGCCCACCAAGGATCGTCGCATGGCGACCGCCCCCACTCCGATCAAATCTCCCAGGCCCGATACCGCGATGCACACGTCCCCCCTCGCGCCCCTGGACACCTTCCCCCCGCGCCACCTGGGTCCGCGCGACGAGGACATCGAGAAGATGCTCGCGCTGCTGGGCGTCGATTCCCTCGACGTGCTGACCGATCAGACCCTCCCGCGCGGCATCCGCATGAAGCAGCCCCTCGCGCTCACCGGCCTGAGCGACCGCCCGCTGGGCGAAGCCGAGGTCATCGCGCGCCTGCGCGCGATCGCGGAAAAAAACCACGTCGCACGCTCCTGCATCGGCATGGGCTATCACGACTGCATCACCCCGCCCGTCATCCAGCGCAACATCCTCGAAAACCCCGGCTGGTACACCCAGTACACGCCCTACCAGGCGGAGATTTCCCAGGGCCGCCTCGAAGCCCTCCTCAACTTCCAGACCATGGTCGCCGACCTCACCGCCCTGCCCCTGGCGAACGCCTCACTGCTCGACGAAGCGACCGCGGCCGCCGAAGCCATGGCCATGGCCGCCCGAATCACGCGAAAAAACCGCTTCTTCATCGCGCAGGACTGCCACCCGCAGACGCTCGCCGTTGTGCGCACCCGCGCGAAGTCGCTGGGGATCGAACTGATCGTGGGGAAGGTAGAGGAGATTGATCTTTCAGGAAAGGACTTCTGCGGCGCGCTGATCCAGTATCCCACGACGTTCGGCGATGTACACGATCCAGCGGTCCTTGCGAAGATCGCCGAACGACTTCATGGTGCGGGTGCTCTGCTGGTGGTGGCGACTGACCTGCTGGCGCTGACGCTGCTAAGGCCCCCCGGCGAGTTCGGCGCGGACATCGCCATCGGCAGCGCCCAGCGCTTCGGTGTGCCGATGGGCTTCGGCGGGCCTCATGCGGCCTTCATGGCCACGAGCGAAGCGCACGCACGAAAAATGCCCGGACGCATCGTCGGCGTCTCCAAGGATGCCCGCGGCAAACCGGCCTACCGACTGGCGATCCAGACGCGCGAGCAGCACATCAAACGCGACAAGGCCACCAGCAACATCTGTACCGCCCAGGTGCTCCTGGCGATCATGGCCGGGATGTACGCCGTCCACCACGGGCCGCACGGCCTGCGCCGCATCGCACAGCGCGTCCACGATGCCGCACGCGCCCTGGCGACCGGCCTGGCCAACGCGGGGCTGCGCATCCGTCACGATCGCTACTTCGACACCTTGATGGTGGAAGTGCCCAATGCGGACAAAGCTCTCGCCGCCGCCCTTCGGGAGAACTTCAACCTCCGCAGGATTGACGGCCATACGATCGGCATCAGCGTCGATGAAACGACCACAGCCGAGGATGTCGCACGGCTTCTCGGCGCGCTGACCGCGAAGTCGTATGAACCGCGGGCCGTCGATGCGCTCGTCGATCAGGCGCCCGACCCACTTTCCGGCGCCCGGCGCAACAGCGACTTCCTTACCCATCCGGTCTTCAACTCCTACCACGCCGAGCACGAGCTGCTGCGCTACATCCACCGTCTTCAGAGCAGGGACATCTCGCTGGCGCAGTCCATGATCCCCCTCGGTTCCTGCACGATGAAGCTCAACGGAACCAGCCTGATGCTCCCCGTGACGTGGGAGAAGTTCAGCCGTCTTCATCCCTATGCGCCCAAAGACCAGGCAAAGGGTTACGCGGAACTCTTCTCGCAGCTCGAAACATGGCTCGCTGAGATCACCGGCCTCCCCGCCGTGTCCCTCCAGCCCAACGCCGGTTCCCAGGGCGAATACGCCGGACTTCTGGCCATCCGCGCGTACCACGAATCGCGCGGCCAACATCACCGGAGCATTTGCCTCATCCCCATCTCCGCGCACGGAACCAATCCCGCCAGCGCCGTCATCGCCGGGTTCGAGGTCGTCCCCGTCCAGTGCGATGCCAAAGGCAACATCGACGTCGCGGACCTCCACGCCAAGGCGCTCCAGCACCGCGATCGCCTGGGCGCGCTCATGATCACCTACCCCTCGACCCACGGCGTCTTCGAGGAGGCGGTAAAGGAAATCTGCGACGCCATCCACGAACACGGCGGACAGGTCTACCTCGACGGCGCGAACCTCAACGCGATGGTCGGCCTCTGTCGCCCGACGGACCTCGGCGCGGATGTCTGCCACATCAACCTGCATAAAACCTTCTGCATCCCCCACGGCGGGGGTGGACCAGGGATGGGGCCGATCGCGGTGGCCGCGCATTTGAAACCGTTTTTGCCGGGGAGTCCCA
>JBGTFI010000529.1:0-2059 GCA_041747335.1 Phycisphaeraceae bacterium
TGCACCAGCAGCACCCGCGCGCCGTGCCTGGCCGCGGCCAGCGCGCAGCAGACGCCCGACATGCCACCGCCGGCGACCAGCACGTCGCACTCGATCTCCACCAGGGCCATGTTCGGCTCATGCGGCGAGGGGCGCAGCGCCTCTTCCGGGGGGGCGATAAGCTTGAACGCATCACTGCGTCGGGCGCGGAGGGCGGCGGCCGGATCGCGCGGGGCGGCGTGCGCAGCATCGATGTAGACGCTGTAGCCCAGCAAGGCCGAGGCGGCGAGAAAGTCGCGTCGCGTGGGGGTGGACATGGGGCGGCTCCTTCGCGGCGGAGTGTGATCTCGGAACATAGGGTAGCGGATGGCGCGGGGGATTGCAGATTGAAGATTTCAGATTGAGAGAGGATGTGCGACCCGGTCGCTACAATCCCCGGCTATGGCGCTGGAGCTGCTGTTTCTCGGATCGGGCACGAGCGCGGGGGTTCCGCTGATCGGGTGCGAGTGCGAGGTCTGCCGGTCGAGCGATCCGCGCGACCAGCGGACGCGAGCCAGCGTGCTGGTGCGGTACCCGGATCGAGAGGACGCCGGAGACATCGACGAGCGCACGGTGCGGCAGTTCATGATCGACACCACGCCGGAGATGCGCATCCAGGTGCTGCGGCACCGGATCATGCGCATCGACGGGGTGCTCTTCACCCACGCCCACGCGGACCACATCTTCGGGCTGGACGACCTTCGCCGCTTCAACGCCGCGATGGACCGGGCGATCGACATCTACGCCGAGCGCGCTGTGATGGAGCGATTCTTCGAGATCTTCAGGTACGTCTTTGAACCGCACAAGAACGTCAATGACTCGTTCATCCCGATGCTGATCCCCCACATGATCGAACCGGAAGGCGTACTCATGCTCCGCGGGGCCAAGTGGACGCCGCTTCGGTGTCTGCACGGAAGGCTCCCGATCCTGGGGTTTCGCGTGGATTGGGAAGACCAATCCCTGGCGTACTGCACGGACGTTTCGGCCATTCCGCCGCAGACGTACCCGCTGCTGGAGGGTCTCGACGTGCTGGTGCTCGACGCCCTGCGGTATCGCCACCATCCCACGCACCTGACGGTGGAGCAGGCGCTTGAGCAGATTGACCAGATTCAGCCCGGGCGCGCATACCTCACGCACATCGCCCACGACATCTCCCACGCCGAGCTCGAACCGCGCCTGCCCGAGCACGTATTCCTGGCCTTCGACGGGCTGACCGTGCGCTGCGGTGCGGATCACGAGGCATCCTGAGCGTTCATCCAACCGCCCTCAGCCAGCAGGATGTCCGCGGCCCGTTTCGCGAAGGGCACGCCCTCGAACACCTCGCACACCTCCCTGAACAGGCTCACTTGCCGCCGACGCGCGGCGTCGCTCTCCAGCACGCTGCCGACCTCCCTCGTCACGCGATCGACATCGCCGAAGTGCGGGATAATCTCGGGCAGCGGCTTCTCAATGCCAATGCTCTCCGCGATAAGGTTCGGGAGCGTATAGGTGCGGGTGTGGACCAGCCATCGTCCGACCAGGTGCCAGCTCAAGGCGCTCACGTTGTAGATGGCCACCACCGGCTTTTCATGCGCCGCGACTTGGAGGATGACCGTCCCGGACGCGGCGAGAACGGCATCGGCCCAGGCGATGACGGCATCGGTTTGGCCATGAACAAGCCCCACACGCTGGTTGAGCAGATCGGCCAGCCCTGCTTCGTGGGCGACCTCGCGGACGCGCTCGATGGCGCGTTCATCCACCAAGCCGGCGACGGCGGTGAGTTGCGGATGCGCCCTGGTGAGGCGATCCAGTGCCTGAAGCATGATCGGCAGGTTGCCTCTGATTTCCCCGGCCCGTGAACCGGGCAGCAGCGCCAGCCGGGGCGAACCGGATTGGGGTAGGGCATCACTTTGCGCCATCAGCGCCGCCCCGCGGCGTTCCTCGACGGCATGGGGATCAAAGAGCGGGTGGCCGATGAAGCTGGTTTTCACCCCGCGCTCGCCGAACCACCGCGGCTCGAAGGGCAACAGCGCCATGACGTGGTCGGTGAGCCGGCGCAGGC
>JBGTFI010000530.1:0-7894 GCA_041747335.1 Phycisphaeraceae bacterium
GCGATCGCGACGGGAACCACCGACGTCGTGGGGGACCAACGTTGGCATGCGAACGATGAATTCATCTGGCAGATCAACCGCGCCGATGGCGATGCCGGATCGGATGACGGGTGGGACCTGCTCTTGATCGACGGGGTGCTGGACATCGCCAGCAACTCCGATTTCCCGTTCCACTTCCGCATCGTCTCGCTCGACCCGGACGGCTTCGACGGGCCGCTGGAAGGCTTTGATCGTCGGCAGAGTTGGTCCTGGACGGTCGTCACCACCACGGGGGGCGTGGATGAGTTCAGCGCCGATGAGTTCCACATCGATGCGTCGGGCTTCGCGGATGAGAACGACATCGGAACGGGCACGTTCCGCCTTCAGCGCAGCGCCGACGGGCTGAGCCTGGAGCTTCACTTTGAGCGGTCCATCGAGGGTTATCGCGGGGACATCATCGAGGTGAACCTGATCGATGAGCTGGTGGATCGTCTGGGCGGTGTCGCGGCGGACTACAGTCTGGTGGGTGTTCGAGACGGCGTCGCGGACGGCGATCTTGTCCTTGAGGATGTCAGCGACCTGGCGGCGGGTGTGGTGCGGTTCGCGCCGCCGACCTACTACTCGTTCGACGCGGCCGCGGACCAGCCCGACGCAGCGAGCTTCAAGAGCGCGTACACGTTCGAGTTCATCTATGAGCGTGCCGGGCACGTCGGTCCGCTGATCGACGCGGTGGCGGTTCGGGTTCTGCCGGGCTTTACCGCCTTCACGCTCACTGATGCCGTCGGGGACCCGGCCCATGGCGGTGTGAACGAACCGCTGGATGTGTACCGGGTTCAGCAGCGGCTGCGTTATCTGCAGTTCACCGGCGAGACGCCTCAGGCTTCGGTGCGAAACACCAACAGCCCGGCTCTGGGCGAGCCGCTCGATGTAAGCGGCATCAACACGGGAGAGCTGGAGGAGGCGATTCGACTGTTTCAGGCCGCCGGGAGCTCCAGCGGCACGGCCAACCCCGAACCGGGCGCGACGACGGGGATCGACGGCGTGGTGAGTCCGGGCGGGAACACGGTCGCGTGGCTCAACGCGGCCAACGCGCCGCTGTGGCTGGAGTTTAACAAACGTGAGTTCGAGCGCCTGACGGTAAACCCGGCGTTCGCGGTCTCGATGAATCGAGAGGTCTGGTCGGCGAGTTGGACGCTCGACATCATCAACATCGCCTCCTCGATCAATCCGGGGCAGCTCGATGAGGATGCCAACTCGTTCTCCGAGTACCCCGATCGAGGCAACAACACCGCCGAAAGCATCTCGAACATCTCCGTCGACGGCGACACGTTCACGGTGACGACGAGCAGCAGTCACGTCTACTTCACGGGCAGCGAGGTCGTGATTCAGGGCGTGAGCATCGAGGTTCCCAATGATGAAGGGCCGGGCACGGTCATCATCCCCGCGGACAACCTGTTCAACGGCACGTTCACCATCACTCGGTCAACGGACAGCGGCACGTTCACCATTGACACGAACAACCCGGACCTGCCGGGGAACCCGATCTTCGCCGGCGCGACGGTCGATGCGCCGCATTACTTCGCGAACCAGGGGGTGCGCCATCGCACGCACAAGGCGGGCAACAGCATCGACTGGGATGTCGACCAGGCGGACCTTCCCTCCAACGCCCACACCAACAGCTTTCCGCCCGCGAACGTCAACCAGAACGATTTTTTCGATCTGTTCTTTGAAGAGACCGCGCGGGAGAAGATCGCGCTGCTCAAGGACATCCTGGACGGCTATATCGTCGGGGCAAGCCCCAATTACGAGCCGCTGTGGCCGGAAGAGATTCAGTCGATCGTCAACATCTACAGCATCTTCCTGGCGGCCGGGGGGCTCGAAGCAGCCGGAGGGCAGTTCCGGGATGTGCTGATCGGCGACTCGACCCAGCGGCACGACCGCATCGTCGCGATCCTGCAGACGCTCGAGGGGCTTGGCGGGGCGGGCGAGGTCCGCAACTCCTCCGGGCATGATGACCACGCGCACGTCGACCTTAGGCCACCGGGGAGGGTTGCATCGATCGACCCGCTCGACACGCTGATTCACTTCAAGGCCCACCGCGGGGACTTCACCCGTGTTAACCTGAGCGAACACCTGGACACCTCGCGGTTCTCCGGGTTCAGCCTGCTCCAGGGTTCGTTCGTCGGCGGTGAGGCGATGGCCTTCGATGAGAATCTCAACTTTCAGGTCGACCTGGACACGATCTACACCGACGGAGTCTTCTATGTGCTGCCCGACATCCAGGGGCCGCCTGCGTTCGATGCGGCGACGGGCGCCTGGATCGGCGGGCTTGGGCCGGGCGTGGTCGAAGGCTTCGTGATGGCGGACTACGATGCGGATCCGGATGACCCGGCGAATGACATCGTTCGGATCAATGTTCCGATACAGATCGAGATTCTGCCGGGCTTCAGCGACCGCCTGCCGGTCGATGCGGCCACGAACGCAATCGTGGAGCCGACGCCTGACGCCGGCGACCCGAAGGACACGATCTATCAGCAGGATCTGATCGCCATCCAGCAACGTCTGCGATACCTGGGCTATCGCGGTGCGGACGGCCGATTGCTCGAAGTCACGGGAACATGGGATCAGGACACGAGCCATGCCGCGAGCGTCTTCAACGCGGCTTACCGCTACGTCATTCACAACCCCGACACCGACTTTGTCGATGCAGGGCTGAACAACCAGACCGCGCCAATCTGGGTGGATCTGACCGCTCAGCCGATCGCCGGCGTGACGCTGCCTTCGGGTGCGGTCATGGAGGGGTTCGGGGCGAACTGGGCGCACGCCGTGCTGTCACAGGCGGCGGACAACTGGTCCGGTCCGGCCGGGGCGCTTGGCGCGATCGACGTGCTGGGGATCAGCACCGAGTCGGGGGGAACTCGCCAGTCCATCCACGACGGCGAGCCGGCGGAGCACCACGTCGGCGGGGCGCAGATTGATGTGAACGTCCCGTCATCGGACGAACACGACATCGCGCCCTTCATGAAGGTGGAAATCGTCAGCGGGCAGCGGCTGATTGTCGCGCAGCCCGGTGAGAGCGGGGGCGTCGTCCCTCTGGTGGCCCGGCTCATGGGCGCGGCCGCCGAACTGGTCGATGACGCGACCATCGAGCTGGAGGGGGGGCTGAACCTCGGTGAGCTCGCCGTGGCCGGAGGCGCGTGGTTGGTCGCGGAATCGCCCGCGGGTGATTTCCTGGCGGAGATCCTTTCGGTTGATGACGCCGCCGACCGGATCACCGTCCGGTTCGAGGATCCGCGGGCTGAGTCGGAGCTCGGGCGCTTCGGTTCGACGGCCTGGTCGATCTATTATACGTTCGACTATGACCGCGCGAACGCGGGGGCGGTCTCGAGTAACCGGCTTATCCTGACTCAGGCGGTGTACGAGGATCCTCAGATCCTTCTGGGCCTTTCAAAGTTCATCCTCGATCCCGCAGGTTACAACCATCTCGACGTTTGGGAGCAGATTCAGGCGTTTCTCGACATCGAGCCGATCGGGATCGAGGACATTGACGGGGGGCTCGCGTTCGTGGAGAGCGTGTCCTTCAACGACCCGCGCGTGTGGGAGCTCAGCGGGGGCAGGGTCAAGTTTTCTCCCGGTCAGGCGGGTGATTACCAGGTCAATCTTCTGCCGCCCCAGGACGCGCAGGAGATACCCGATGAGCACAGCCGGGTCATCGAAGAGGCGCTTGAGCGATACTTCGATGCCCTCGATGCATTTCTGGGCGATGCGGATGATCCCCGGGATCCCGTCGACGGCGTGAGTGTCAGCGAGGCGCTGCACTTTCCGCTGCCGGGGATCAACACTTCCATTGGCGATCTGCTGCCGGTCAAGTCGCTGCTGCTGGATAACGTGCTCGGTCCGCTGAGCCAGGCCTTCGGCGAGGCGGGGCAGCGCCCCGCCAGTGATCCGGCGAGTCTGGCGGACATCTCGGCTTCGGCGTTCGCGGGTCTGCCGGTCGGTGCGGGCGCCTCGCTGAGCCTTGAGCAGATCGGGACGACGCTCACCTACACGCTCGAGTTCGATCACGTGGCGGCGGATCTTCTTATTCCGCTGGACCTGGGCGCGGGCGTGGAGGCGATCGGGTTCTCGCTGGACGCTCAAGCGAATCTGGAGGTCAGCGCGAACGTGTCTTTCAGCTTCGTGTTCGGGCTGGACGTCTCGACCGAAGAGCTGCTGGAAGGATTCTTCGCCGGGATCGAAGGCTTGCGCATCACGCTCGATGCGCGGATTCCCGATCTGGATGTCTCGGGCAGGGCGGCGTTTCTCGAGGTGGACGTGGTGGACGGCGCGGCGAGCCTCCTGGCCGACATCGATGTGAGCATGGACATCCAGCCGTGGGCGGAAATCCAGAGTCTGAACCTCCAGGCGGACGCCGACATCCACCTTTCCACCGCGCTCGAGGTCGAGCTGCCGCTGGCTGCGTCGCTCGGGGGTTTCGACTTCGGCGCGTCGGGCCAACCGAAGATCCTTCTCAGCGATGAGGACCTCTTCATCGACCCGTTGCCCGTGGTCACGCTGGAGAACTTCGATCCGATTCTGAACTTCCAGGGGCTGTCGTTTGATGGCTTCCTCGATGCATTCCTGCAGATCAAGGACTTCCTGCTGAATCTGGCGGAGCAGGTACTGCTCGACTGGGAGATTCCGGTCCTGGGAGCGAGCGTCGGCGACGCGGTCGAGTTCGCGCAGGCCTTCTGCGACTTTGTCGAGGATCTGGGCGGCGCGGACACCATTCAGGATGTCGAGCTTGCGCTGGAGCTGGCCTTCGGGCTTACGCCCGACAGTCCGCTGATCGATCTGGACTACGACGGCGAGCGCATCCTGATTGACATCACGATTGAATCGCCCGCCGGCCCGCCGACGCTGATCGACCTCCAGCTCGATCTCGGTGAGCTCGCGGACGCGGCCGGGGGCATTCCGGGACTCGACCTGTTGGGCGAACTGACCGGGCTATCCACCTCCGGCCGGCTGGAGTTTGAAGCGGGCTACGTGCTGGAGCTGGACCTGGCGGTGGATCTGATTGATCCCCAAACGCCGAAGTTCTTCGTCCGCGACACGACCAGCCTCGAGATCACCGCCGAGATTCGCGGCCAGGGCCTGGACATCGAGCTTGCCCCCGCGGGACTTCCGCTGGGGCTGTTCGTGCGTGGCGGGTCGATCACGCTCGATGAGGATGGCGACCCGGACACCACAGGGCCGGCCCGGTACAGGGTCGGGCTGGCCGGCGGGTTCGAACGCACCGTGGCGGAACTGGCTTCGACACCCGTGGACGAGCTCCGCGAAGTTCTCGACATCGAGCTTTTCGCGGGCGCGTGTGTGGAGCTTCCACTCTTCGCGCCCACGCAGGACATCCCGCTGACCGCGCCGGACGGAAGCCACATCCTGATCGTGAAGGTCGGGAGCCTGGCGGACCTCTTTACCCACCTTTTTGTAAGTCCCGCGGTCCCCAGCACCGTCAGCATCACGCCCGATCCGGGGCCGGACATCGAGTCGCTGCTGCTGGATATCGACCTGCCCGACAGTCTGGCCGGGCTTCTCGATGCGCTGGATCAGCTTCTGGGTTTTGTTCAGGATGCGCTCGATGGCGAGGTGTTCGGCATTGAGCTTCCCTTTGCCGGGGACAGACTCTCGGTCGCCGCGAACTTCATCGATGATTTCCGGCTCGGGCCGCTGCTTCAGGCCCGTCTGGCGGCCGGGGGGGACTTCTCCTCGATCCAGCAGGTTCTCTTCGACGTGCTGTTCGCGGCGGGGCTGCTCCAGGACACCAACGGCATCGGCGGCATCACGCTCGATGACATCATGGTCGTGCCGCCCAACCCGGGGGACGATGCGGAGGATGTCAGCTTCCGTCTGCTTCTAGGGCAGACGTATGTCAGTGAAGCGGAGGTGGACTTCGACCTGGGCCTGCCGGGGCTGGAGTTTGATGTCCACAGCACCGATCAACTGGGCCTGGGCCTGGCGGTGCAGTCCAAGGCGCGCTTCGAGATCGGGTGGACGTTTGATCTGCGCTTCGGGCTGAGCAAGGAGCTTGGCGCGTATCTGCACACCGATCCCGATCCTGGGCAGCCGGAGCTGACCACCTTCATCAGCGCGACGATTCCCAACCTCGATGCGACCGGGCAGCTTGGATTCATGAGTCTGCGCGTGCGCGATGATCGCCAGCACCCGCAGTTCGAGTACGACAACGAAGTTGATCCCAGCGCACTGGAGCTCGCGTTTGAGATCGACCTGATGGATCCGGGCGGAGATGGGCGTCTGACGCTGGCCGAAGCAAGGTCGCCCTCGACCAACTTCGCCGACATCGTCTCGGCGCAGGTGACGGGCGAAGCGGACATCAACCTGGACCTCGAAGTGGTCTTCGCCGGCGCGCTCGGCGCGGTCTTCCCCCGGC
This sequence comes from Phycisphaeraceae bacterium, assembly GCA_041747335.1. Taxonomy (GTDB): domain Bacteria; phylum Planctomycetota; class Phycisphaerae; order Phycisphaerales; family Phycisphaeraceae; genus JBGTFI01. The sequence continues at coordinate 6,407 of JBGTFI010000530.1, forward strand.
TGGAGACCGAGCTTCAGATTGACTGGGACTTCCTGGGCGGCGGCCTGTCGGGCCAGGCGCCGACGATCGCGTTCGAGAATGTGCTGATCAACATGACCAGTTTTTTCTCGGATTTTCTGGGGCCGATCATCAACTCGGTGAACGATGTCCTGGGGCCGGTCCGGCCGATCATCGACATCCTGGACACCCGCCTGCCGGTCTTTTCGGACATTGAGGAGCTGCTGGAAGTATTCGACGCCGATCTCGACGGAGAGGTGTCGCTCATCGAGCTCGCTCCGATCAGTGAGGAGGCGAAGGCCTTCATCGGAGTGGCGGCCGACGTCCTCGACCTGGTCACCACGCTCAGCGGGCTGACGGTCGCCGGCCCGGACGGGGATCTTATCGTGCTGGTGGGATCGTTCAACGTCGGTGATTTCGACGCCCGCGCCGGCGGGGGATCGCTCTTCGAATACGAGGCGCCACCGGTCATCGACGACCAGCGCAACATCCTGGAGCAGCTTGATCAGGACATTCGAGACTTCCTGGAGGAGCGGCTGGTGTTCGAGGGATCGAATGTTCCGCCGGGACACGCGATCGAGTTCCCGCTGCTGACCCGACCGACGCTGGCGTTCGAGCTGCTCCTGGGCCGGCCGGTGGATCTGTTCGTCTTCGACATGCCGCGCTTTGAGCTGAGCGCATCGATCTTCCAGTCGTTTCCCGTCGTCGGACCGATCGTGATCGAGCTTGGCGGGGTGCTGAGCGCCGCGATCGACCTGTCGTTCGGGTACGACACGTTCGGCCTGGAGCAGTACGCCAGAGGTCCGGACCGCAGGCTGGGCACGCCGGATGACTTCACCGACGGCGCACAGCTATTCAACGGGTTCTTCGTCAACGACCTCGACGAGGATGGAGTGGACGTCCCCGAGGTGGAGCTCTCCGCGACGGTGCTGGCCGGAGGCGGGCTGAACATCGGGATCGCGAGCCTGTCGATTCTGGGCGGGCTGGAGGCGTCGATCGGGCTGAACCTCAAGGACATGGGCGGTTCGAGCGACGGCGACGGCAAGATTCGCGGCGATGAGTTTGTCGCGAACTTCCCGGCGTGTCTCTTCGATGTCGAGGGCGCGCTCACCGCGGGGCTGTATGTCAAGGGCCGGGTGGGGCTGATCTCCCACATCTTCCGCATCGCGGAGGTCACGCTCCTGGATTACACCTGGGACTGCGAGGACCAGATGCCCCCCGAACTGGCGACGCTCGATCCGGCCACCGGCACGCTGACGCTCAACATGGGTCCCAACGCCGCGGACCGGGATCCCCACGGCGACGGTGGGATCGACATCACCGATGACGCCGAGAGCTTCACCGTCTCTCACATCGGCGGCGAGGCGGGGAATGAAACCGTGCGCATCGTCTGGGAGGGCTACGCGAAGGAATACGCGGGTGTGAGCCACATCGTGGCCGATGGGGGCGAAGGCGATGACCGCATCGTGCTGCTGCCGGGGGTGCTGGCGA
>JBGTFI010000531.1:0-2018 GCA_041747335.1 Phycisphaeraceae bacterium
CCCGCCAGCGCCGCGCCGCCCGCGGCCAGGATCGCCGCCAGACGCTCCCAAGCCAGAATCCTTCGCCATCGCGCGATCACGAGGCCTCCTCACGCACCGCAGCGCCCTCGCTCAGTCCCGACGCCAGTTCACCGACGAACGACGCCACCTCTGCTACGACCGCCCCGCGATCCTGTTCACCTTTCGACGTGGCCCGCTCGATCCGCCTCACAATCGCCGAACCGACGATCGCCGCGTCCGCCACCTTCACCACCTGCGCCACCTGCTCGGCGCTGGCAATCCCGAACCCCACCGCGATCGGTAACTGCGTCACCCCCCGAAGGCGCTCGATCCGCTTGGGAAGGTCCGCCGGGAGGGCGGCCTGCTCACCGGTCAGACCGGCCCGCGAAAGCAGATAAATAAAGCCCGTGCATAGCTTTGCGATCTTTTCCGCCCGCTCGATCGGCGTCGTCGGCGCGATCAGAAAGCTGCAGATCAGCCCGGCGTCCGCCGCCTGCTTCGCCGCCTGTTCGCCCTCTTCCAGAGGCAGGTCCGGGATGATCAGCCCGTCAAAACCCGCGGCCCGGCAATCCCTGAAGAACTGCGCCGGCCCCAGCCGGTGGACAATCGAGTAGCTCACCATCGCCACCAAGCCCATGGACAGCGCCCCGCGCGCCGCGGATACCACCTCAAGAATCTGCCGCGTCTTGACGCCGCGATCCAGGGCCCGCGCCATCGATGCCTGAATCACCGGGCCGTCGGCGATCGGGTCCGAGAAGGGAAACCCCAGCTCGCAGATCGCTCCGCCCGCTCGTTCGATCGCCGGGAGCAGGCGGGCGGTGGTCTCCAGGTCCGGATCCCCCGCGGTGATAAAGGGCATCAGCGCCTTGCCGCCCTCGCGACGCAACCGGTCAAAAATCGCCTCAATCCGGTTCATGGGGCATGAGCATAGATTGGCCGGCGGCGGGCGGCAAAGTATTGGAATCCACCGCCCGGGCCTCACACATCGGGCACACCGCCTCCGGCCCGCCCACCCACGCGCGATACAGCATCCACGACCCGGTTACGATCAACACCGCCGCCGCCAGCTTCTGAGCGTGCGGCGCAAGGGCACCAGCCCATCGCGCGGGGACCAATCTGGCCGCGACGATCACCGCCGTCAGCGATGGAATCGTCCCCAACCCGAACGCCGCCATCCCCGCCGCGGCCATCCACGGCCGGGTCATCGCCGCGGCCACGATCAGGCTCGCATAAACCAATCCGCAGGGCAGCAAGCCCATCACCGCGCCCAGGAGAATCCGCGCGGAGAGGCCTCGGCCGGAGGCCAGCGCCCTGAACCAGCGCGCCTGCGCAAATCGCTTCCACCCGCACCCACCCAGGGAGAGGTCCAATTTCCCCCACGGCAGAACACCGAGCATCACGATGCCGCCTGCGATGATCGCGGCGCTCAGCGCCAGCGAAACCCCGCGCTGAAATCCGTACCACGCGCCCGTCGCCCGCACACCGTGTCCCACCAGCCCAGCCGCCAGGCCGAGCATCGCGTACGTCCAGAGGCGCCCCAGGTGATAGCCGGCGAAGTCCAGCGCAACGCTTCGACGCCGCGAAGCGATGGCCGCTCCGCCGACGGTGAGTTCCGCGCTCCCGAAAGCACGGGAGAACCCCACCACAATCGGCCCGCACATGCCGATGCAGTGCAGGCTGCCCGCCAGCCCGGCGGTCAGCAGCAGCAGAAAGATGGACCAGGGGATCGTTTCCATGAGTCGGGTGCTCAGGTTGATACCGCCAGTGCGTGTCGTCGCACCGGATCCCGCTTCGCCTCGGCTTGGTGCGCCGCCACTTCGATGTTCCCCGCGTTCTTCGAGGTCATGATGATCATGATGCTCGAGGCGAACATCGCCAGCGCCGAGAAGATCGGCGTCAGATACCCCGCCGCCGCCAGCGTCACGCCGATCGTGTTGTAGCCGAACGCCCACAGCAGGTTCAGTCGGATGCGCCGCATCGTGTGCCGCGCGAGGGGGAAGACCAGCGCCGCCCGATCG
>JBGTFI010000532.1:0-3271 GCA_041747335.1 Phycisphaeraceae bacterium
GGCCGCGCCCTTACCCCTCATTCCCCACCCGCCGCCCTCACCATCGCGACGATCCCCGCCCGCACCGCCGCCGACAGTTCGGCCCAGGCCTCGATCACCCCCGCCAGTTCCGGGTCGGCTTCCCCGCCGCTGCTGGGGGTATCGGGGGGTTGCTGGCGGGTCTACTGGTGGGGTTGTCGGGGGTCGTCTCACAAGTCATTGATTCGTTGGTGCTTGTGTCGTCCGCGACCGGTCTTGAAAACCGGCGTGGCCTTCGGATCACCGTGGGTTCGAATCCCACCCCCACCGCTTGATGGTGTGGCCGGATTGCTCGTTACACTATGGTTCATGGCGGCCGCGAAGCATTCGCAACCGACGTTTGAGCAGGCCATTGAGCGGCTTGAGGCGATCATCGACCGGGTCGAGTCCGGGGAGATCGGGCTGGAGGAGAGCCTTCAGGCGTACGAGCAGGGCGATAAGCTCATCAAGCAGTGCCGGCAGATCCTCGCCCGGGTCGAGAAGCGCATCGCCGAGCTGGTGGTCGATGCCGAAGGCCGGCTCAAGCCCGCCGGCGACGCCGATGCCCCGGATGCGGAACATTCAGCCCTTGAGGGCGAGATCGACGAAGAAGTCCTCTGATGTCCGCGCTCGCTCAGGCTCCACCACTCGCGGTCGTGTTCGTGACCGAGCCTCCGCCGGTGCCGTGGCTTTGGTACGTTTTCGCCTCGATGTTCGGCGCGTGCGTGGGCAGCTTTCTGAACGTCATCATCTACCGCCTGCCGGAAGGAAAGAGCATCGTTCATCCGCCATCGGCCTGTCCGCGCTGCGGGCACCGGCTGGCGTGGTACGACAACGTTCCGGTGCTGGGATGGTTGTGGCTGCGGGGGCGCTGCCGGTATTGCCAGGCGCCGGTGAGCGTGCAGTACCCGGTGATCGAGGCGGTGACGGCGGCGTTCTTCGCGCTCACGCTCTACTTCTACCATGCATCGGGCTACCGGATGGACTTCCTGAATCTGGGCCTTGGCGCGACGTGGATCGTGCTGCTGACGCACCTGCTGCTGATCGCGGGTCTGATCGCTGCCTCGAAGATCGATGCCCACCTGTTCATCATCCCTCTGGAAATCCCCTGGGTCGTGACGGCCATCGCGCTCCTCGCCGCGCCGCTGGCAGCGGGATGGGATGACTTGGCGCTTCTTGTCCTTCCGAGGGTTACGGCGTGGCAGGCGTTGGGGGCGGCCGGGGGGGTGATCGGGTTGGCCGGGGCGATCATCCTGCTTCATAAGGGGGTCCTGCGCCGCAGTTTCGAGGATGAACCCGCACCCAAGGCTCCCCCGGACAAGCCGGGCGGCCTTACGAAAGAGCAAAAGCCGTCGCCCCCGGCCCCCGCGCGGCCCCGACTGTGGCCGAAGCTGGTCTGGGTGGGGGTGTTGGCGGGGGTTTGCGTGGCCGGGGGGCTGTGGGGCGGGTTGGGTTGGGTGGCGGCGGTAGCGGTTTTGTGGTGGGGGGGATTGTTACCGGACCTTGGAGCCTATGGACCGTCGATCTACGAGGCGGAGAATCCGGACGACTGGCTGGCCTACCCCCATCCGCGCCGTGAAGCGCTGCGGGAGGCGCTTTTTCTGCTGTTTCCAGCCGGGGGCGTCGCGCTGGGCGGGCTGATGGGGGCGATACCCGGGTGGGCCGAGCGTTTCGCGGGGTTGCCCGCCCCGGTGCAGGCGTTTTCCGGGGCGCTGTTCGGGTACCTGGCGGTCGCGGGGATTTATTGGGCGGTCCGGATCTTCTTCACCCTTCTTTTTGGGAAGGAAGCCCTGGGATTGGGCGATATTCATCTCATGGGGGCGGTGGGGGCGGTGGTGGGGTGGGTGGATGCGGTGATCGTTTTGTTTCTGGCGGCCTTCTTCGGGCTGGCGGTGGCGGTGATTCAGATGATTGCCGGACGGTTGACCAAGAGGATGGGACAGCCGATTCCGTTCGGCCCGCACCTGGCGGGTGGGACGGTGATCCTGATGTACTTCCGCGACCCGATCATGCACTACCTCGAACCTTTGCTTTCGCTGCTTTGGCAAGTTGGTATGATCCCCTCGTGATCCGAATACGCCTCGCCCGCCGGCTGCGGGCGGCATGTCCACGATCCATGGCAGGAGACTTCTCGATGACCAGGCCGATCCATCCCATCACCGGCGCGCTCTTGGCGGTCCTCGTGTTCGCCTTGGGCGGGTGCAACAACAACCTCAAGACCGAGCGCGATCGGTTGTTCTCCCAGAATGAAGAGCTTCAATCGGAGCTGGACCAGACGCGCGCGGCGCTGGACGCGGCTCAGGCGGAAGTGGAGCGCCGCAACGCGGAGATTGCGCGTCTTCGGGGCGAGCTGGCTTCCAAACCGACGGCTGCGCCGCAGGGTGCGACGAATCCGTTCGCCGGGGTGCCGGGGGTGGAGACCGAACAGCGTCTGGAGGGTGTGGCGGTGCGGGTGCCGGGGGATGTGCTGTTCGCTTCGGGAAAGGTGGAGCTTCGCGAAGGCTCCAAGCAGACGCTCAATCAGATCACCGCGATCATCCGGCGGGAGTACCCCAATAAGACGATCCGGGTGGAAGGGTACACCGACACCGATCCGATCCGCCGCAGCGGATGGGCGGACAACTGGCAACTGAGCACCGAGCGCGCCCTGGCGGTGCTGCGGCATCTTCAGAGCCAGGGGATCCCGGCGAACCGAATCTACGCGGCGGGTTACGGGCAGTCACGTCCGCGCGGGGACAAGGCCAAGAGCCGGCGCGTGGAAATCGTCGTGGTCAACGAATAGAGTTTCGTGAACGTGCGGTGGAGTTGTGGCGGCTGCGCGATCGCGAAAGGCGGATGATCCCGATGGGCTTTGGTCGACGCGCGCTCCCGGTCTGTTGTCTGGCGGCCGCTCTGGCAAGCGGCGGCGGGTGCCTGGTAAGCACGCGGTCCAACGTCACGTACGAGAACGACACGGCCCGCGTTCCGGCGTATCTGCTCAAGGAGGTGCAGCCGGGGCGCACCACGCGGCAGTGGCTGCTCACGCACCTGGGCCAGCCGACGCGCGAGCGTCGGCTGGGCGAGCACGTGAGCGTGCTGGAATACGAGCACCACCGGCGCAAGCAGGGGGAGCTGTCGGTGTTCGTGATCGGCTCCTTCGAGAGCGACAGGGAGTACCGCGACCGCCATTACTTCGTGCTGGAGGACGATGTGGTGCGGGAGTTCGGGCGCGGGGACGATTGAGGCTGATTGGTCATTCTGGAGTGCCAGGCCATGCCTTTGTATGAATACACCT
>JBGTFI010000533.1:0-2706 GCA_041747335.1 Phycisphaeraceae bacterium
GAGGAGGCCTTTGGCGACGCGCTGCTCGACCGCGGCGATGCGGGCCATGCGTGGATCGCTGGCGAGCGAGTCAGGGGAAAGGTACGATCGGACCCGTTGCGCCTCGCCGAACGCCACGCGGAAGAGCGAGCGATCGCCCCCCGAATGCTGGCGCGGCGCGGTGGCGCGAGGATCCTCAGTCAACAAGCGGGTCTCCAGGGACGGGCGGGGGCGCACGCATCACGTGTGGCCCAGAGGCCCGGTGAACAGGCCCATGCTAGCATACACCGAACCCCATGAACATCCGTAACTTCTGCATCATCGCGCACATCGATCACGGCAAGAGTACCCTGGCGGACCGCATGCTTCAGAGCACCGGGGCGATCAGTGAACGTGAAATGCGCGCCCAGGTTCTCGACGGGATGGACCTGGAGCGTGAGCGTGGGATCACGATCAAGGCGTCGGCGGTGAGCGTGAAGTATAAACACAACAAGCAGGAATTCTTATACAATTTTATCGACACGCCGGGGCACGTGGACTTTCACTACGAGGTTTCGAGGGCGCTGACGGCCTGCGAGGGGGCGATCCTGGTGGTGGACGCCACGCAGGGGGTCGAAGCCCAGACGGTGGCCAACGCCTACATGGCGATCGATGCGAACCTGGAGATCATTCCGGTGGTGAACAAGATCGACCTGCCCTCGGCCCGGCCGGAGGAGGTGGCGATGGAGATCGAGTCGGTGCTGGGGCTGCCGGCGGAGGACTGCATCTTCTGCTCGGCCAAGACGGGTCAGGGGATTGATGAGCTTCTGGCGGCCATCGCCGAGCGCCTGCCCGGGCCGAAGGGGAACGCCGAAGCCCCGACGCAGGCGCTGATCTTCGATTCGGAGTACGACGACTACCGGGGGGTGGTGGTCTACTTCCGTCTGTTCAACGGCCGGCTCAAGCCGGGGGACCGGGTGCGGATGATGGGGACGGGGCGGACGTATTACGTGACGGAGCTGGGCAAGTTCATGCCCAAGATGACGGCTTTCAAGCACCCGATGGAGGCCGGCGAAGTCGGATACGTCGTCGCCGCGATCAAGACGCTGGCGGATGTGAACATCGGGGACACGATCACCCTCGACGCCCACCCGGCCGAGAAACCCCTCGCCGGATACCGCGAACCACAGCAGATGGTCTTCTGCGATTTTTATCCGTCGGGCGACACGCAGTTCGAGCAGCTCCGTGATGCGATCGACCGGCTGCACCTGAATGACGCCTCGTTCACCTATGCGCCGCAGTCGAGCGAGGCTCTTGGGTTCGGTTTCAGGTGCGGGTTTCTGGGGATGCTGCACATGGAGATCATCCAGGAGCGCCTCGAGCGCGAGGGGAACGTGACGCTGGTGCAGACCGCGCCGACGGTGACTTACGAGATTCTGATGACGGGCGGAGAGGTCATCCAGATCACCAACCCGGCGGACCTGCCCGACCCGACACTGGTGCGGGAGATCCGCGAGCCGGTGGTGAAGGTGGAGATCATCACGCCCACCGAGTCGATGGGCGACCTGATGAAGCTGTGCGAGAACCGCCGGGGGATCTACAAGGGGCAGCAGTACCTGAGCGAAACGCGGCAGATCCTCGAGTACGAGCTGCCGCTGGCGGAAATCATTTACGACTTCTACGACAAGCTCAAATCCATCACCCGCGGGTACGGGACGATGGACTATCACCTGATCGGATTCAGGTCGGACCGGCTGGTGAAGATGGACATCCTGGTGAACGGGCAGAAGGTCGATGCGCTGTCGGTGATCGTCCACCGGGATAAGGCCGAGATGCGGGGCCGGCACCTGCTGGTGCGGCTGAAGAAGGAGATCGACCGCCATCTTTTTGAGATTCCGCTCCAGGCGGCGCTGGGGGGCAAGATCATCGCCCGCGAGACGATCAAGAGCGTGGGCAAGAACGTGACGGCCAAGTGCTACGGCGGCGACGTGTCGCGCAAGCGCAAGCTGCTGGAAAAGCAGAAAGAGGGGAAGAAGCGGATGAAGCGCGTGGGGACGGTGGACATCCCGCAGAAGGCGTTCATGGCGGTGCTGGAGGCTGGGGAGTGAGGGAAATGCCCGAATGCACGAATGCTCGAAGAACCATCGCAACGAGCCGCGACCGTGAGGGAGCAGGGCCGATCGCCGCTGCGACCGGTCCATGATTCAAGAGAGCTTCACGATCACATCCGCCATCGTCTCGCAGCCATTCAGCAGCCGGACGTTCTCCGCGTCGCTGCGCTCGTAGTGTCTCACCGCGTCCTCAAGTGACCGGCCGCCGCGCTGATGGCGGGCGATCAGGCGATCGCGTGCGATTTCCGGGGGAACATCCAGCCACCAGGCTTCATCGAGGAGGGAGCGGACTTGATGCCAGGGGTCGGTGTCCAGCAGGAGGTAGTTGCCCTCGGTGAGGATCAGCCGCGTATCGGTGGTGAGTCGGTGTTCATCGCGGCCGGTCCACACGGGATCGTGAAGCGCGCGGTCGTAGATGGGGAAGTCGAGGGTGGCCGTCGCGTCGCGGGCGCGGGAGAGAAGGTCGAGGTAGGCCTGGGCATCGAAGGTGTGCGGCGCGCCCTTCCGGGGGCGGAGGCCGAGCGCATCAAGCTGCGCGTTGGGAAGGTGAAAGCCGTCCATGGGGACAAGGCGGGCAAGCTGGGGGGTCTGGGTCTCGATACGTTCCAGCAATTTTTGGGCGAGGGTGCTCTTGCCG
>JBGTFI010000534.1:0-8986 GCA_041747335.1 Phycisphaeraceae bacterium
CGCCCGCCATCAGGCCGCAGGCCTGAAACGACAACACTTTGCGGCATCAGTCCGCGGGGAGCTTGCGGCTGCGCCGCAATGGCGGGCGGGACGCCCGCCCCACTGTCCGAGAGTCCCCAACGCCCAACCCCCAACCCCCAACCCACAACTCACGCCCCCAGTTCCATCACCCACATCCCCAGCCGGATCCACAGCGGCACGGTCACCAGCCCCACGATCGAGGTGCTCAGGATCGTTCGCAGGGCCGTGGGCGGATCGCCGCCGTAGTGCCTGGCCAGGATGATCGGGAATGACGCCGCCGGCATCGCCGCCTCGATCACCATCACACGGTCCAGCTCCGTCGGGAGGGGCAGCGCCCACGCCGCAGCCAGCATCGCGGCCGGGAAGACACCCAGCCGCAGCGCCACCGCCGCGGTCACCTGCGCCACCGCTTCCTTCCCCCGCCTGACAGGTCCGACGTGGTCGGCGATCGTCGCCCCGACAAAGATCAGCCCCATCGGGATCGCTGCCTGCCCCGCCAGGTCGATCGTCTGGAACACGAACCCAGGCAGCTTCTCGTGCAGCCCGAACCAGTTGCCTGTGACCGCCAGTACGACCGCGACGCTCGGCGGGTTGACCACCCGCCTCCAGATGCCCCCGGTGTCTTTCGCGCCGCCTGTGAGTACGACGATGCCAATGGTCCATAACGCCAGCTCCACCCCGACGTTGTGTACGAAGAGGACGCCGAGGGTCTCCCGATCGAAAAGCAAGGTGATCAGCGGAACGGGAATGTAGCCATAGTTGTGCAGCCCGGCCGCGAGCGCGAATGTCCGACGCTCGGCGCCGGCCCTGAACCCTGGAACGCCGCTGAGCAGTCTTGCCACCGCAAGCGCTCCCAGCACGCCGCCCGCGACGCTCACGAAGCCCACCACCGGGGGCCAGATGAGGTACTCCGGGTTGCGGAGCGCATCATTGTCGATCACCACACTGAAGATCAGGCAGGGCGTCAGAAGCTGAATCAGAAGTTTGAGCAGGCTTTCGTCGGCCTCATGCGTCAGCCACTCCTTCCTCCGCGCCAGCGCCCCCAGCGCCATCACGCTGAACACCGATGCAGCCGCTCCTAGAATCACCGGCAGATTCGCCATCGTGGGCGGATTGTAACGCTCGACTCAGCCACCGCCGGGGTACAATCGCAGCCCCAGCAACCTGGAACCCTCCGGAGCCCGCCATGCCGCCCGATCAGATCAAACGTGCCGATCCCGACCACCCAGTCCACGACCTCATCGCCGCGCGGTGGAGTCCATACGTTTACCAGCCCAAGCCGGTGGAACCGCGGAAGCTGCGGTCATGCCTCGAAGCGGCCCGTTGGGCGGCTTCGAGCTTCAATGAGCAGCCGTGGTCGTTCATCCTCGCCGTGCGGGAGGACGAGGCCGCCTTCGAAAAGCTCCTGGGTTGCCTTCTGGAAGCCAATCAAGCGTGGGCGAAGGATGCTGGCGTTCTGCTGCTGACGGTGGTCAGCCGATTCTTCTCCAAGAACGGCAAGCCCAACCGGGTCGCGGAACACGATCTGGGCCTGGCTGCGGGGAACCTGACGCTTCAGGCCACAGCCCTGGGGCTGCACGTTCATCAGATGGCGGGGATCAACCCCGCGCACGCGAGGCAGGCGTACGCGATCCCGGAGGGGCAGGATCCTTACACCGCGATCGCGATCGGATACGCGGGCGAACCGGCCTCGGCGCCCGCCCAAGCCGGAGAGCTGGCGCAGCGGGATCTCGCCCCACGGCAGCGCAAGGCCCTGGGCGCGTTTGTATATGGAGGCCAATGGGGCCGGACAGCCCCGCTGGCGGGGGAGTGATCGCGGGGGGGATGTTAAACCGGGGAACTCTGGTGTCCGCATGGTCCTGATTTTCAATGCGTCCCGCCGCAGCCAACGAGGCGGATATAAGGCTGTGGGTGGTCTATAAGGGTGTTTCTTTGCGGTATTTGCGACAATATTCAGGAAATATGGAACTTGCCCCTTCCATCGGCTGCGAATTCTGGTATATTCGTCCGTAGCCGGAGGGCTATCCAGAGCCGTTGGGCGGGCATTCGTCCGTTACAACGGTTCGGCCGGCAGGCAGGAATCTAAAAGGGAGAGACTTCAGGAATTGATTCGCTTGAGAAAACAGAGAGGGTAGATTGACGCGAAGTGGTGTCATGGCAGACCGGTTCGGGCTGTGGCCGCTGCGCTGATGTTCCGGGTCGAATTTCGTAGTAAAGTCGTCGCCCCTGCGGCGGCAAGGTTCTTTCAAAGTGGCAGGAAGGAGGCCAAGATGATGAGTAGTGTCTCGAAAGCACGCTGGGCAGTGAAGGTGGCGTCGGCTGGCGCCATCATGTGTCTCGCGGGCCAGACGGCGTTCGGCGCCGCCGTGGTTCGCTATTTCCCCATGGATGCCGGTGAGGACATCGACGGCAACGCGCCGTCGCTGGGCGCCCTCGCGGCGTTCGCGTACAACACCAACAGCGACGATCCGCAGTGGGACCTTCAGTCCCCCGTCGGCTCCGAGCCGACGTACGTCGCGAGCCGCACCGGTGCGGGCCTGGCGGTTTACTTTGACCGCAGCCGGCCGGATATGGATGCCCCTGCCGGCCCCGGCAACCTCCCGACGCAGTTGTTCGGCTCGTTCCTCTGCACCTGGTGCCCCCATTCGGACAGCCGTGACATTCTGCTCGCGGCCACCGGCGGTGCCTTCCAGAGCACCTTCAACCTCGGCAACCAGGGCTGGGTGAAGCCCGACAGCGCCGGCATGGGTGTGGATCAGGTCGTCTGGTCCAACGGCGACGGCGACACCGGCGGCGTGGGCATCACCGCCGACGGGTTCTGGGCCCACCTCTGGTCCCGGAACGGTGGGATCCAGTTCACCAAGACCACCCTCCCCGTGGCTTGGGATGAGTGGTCCAACGTCGCGGCGATCACCACCGGCAACCTCAATCGCCTGTTCGTGAACGGGGCGGCGGCCAATCAGGGCTTCGGCTGGTTCGGCGGCAACGGCACCCCCTTCACCATCGGCGCCAAGGGCGGCGGCGGGTTTGAAAGGCCGTTCATGGGGGCCGTGGACGATATCAAGCTGATGCTCACCACCGTGCTCGTCGGCGGGTTCGTCCCGCAGTTCGACCTTGACTGGTTCGCCGGCTCGGTCTTCTCCGGCGTTCTGGGCGACATCAACCAGGACGGCGTGGTAGACGAGAACGACTACGATGTCTGGGCGCAGAACGTCGGCTTCACCAACGGCTTGGGCTTCGGTGACCCCGGCACCCTGATCCTCGGTGATGCGAACTCCAACGGTGTGGTCGACTTCGCCGACCTGCAGATCATCAAGGCCCAGGCTGCCGCCGCCGGCACCCCGATTCCCGAGCCGGCCTCGCTGGCTCTGCTGGGCATGGGCGCCTTGGCGATGTTCCGTCGCCGTCGTGCGTAAGTAGGCTGGCCGTCTTTCGTGACGGGTTTTACGAGGTAGTCAATCAGCGCGGTTTGGTGGCGGGAGGCAGGCTCCCGCCGGTCCCCCGCCACCACGCCCGCCTGATTTGGAAAAGTGACGGTCGTTTGCGTTCCACTCAAAAAAGGTTCCAGCGCTAGACGTTGGGAGGAAAACGGAGGATACGTGATGAAAAGAAGGTTTAGTTCACTCAGTGCGGCCGGGCTGGCCACGTTGGCAATGTCCGGCATGGCACACGGGCAGTTGCTCCTGTCGGAAGACTTCACTTACGAGACGTTCCCGGGCTTCATCGGCGCGTTCGGCCGTGGGCAGGGCTTCACCGGCGGCTACAGCGCCGAGGTCGGCGGATGGACCGCCGGGACCGGGTGGGGTTCGTACAGCAACGCCGGCATCACCGGCCGCGCTCAGAACGGCACGGACATTGACAACGCCGTGGTTTCGGGTGTTCTCGGTGGCGGTGGTGCGGGCAGCGGCATCCTTTCCCGCACCTGGAGCCCGGACGGGTTGGAGGCCGACACGCTCTGGTTCGGACTCAACGCCCGCGCCAACGGCCGCGTGCGGTTCACCGTCGACACCAACGCGTTCTCGAACTTCGGTGGTGAGACTCCCGATGGCGATACCCTGATCGGGTTCGGCCTGGCTCAGGGCGGCGGTCTGCTCGCGCAGCTTGGCGGCGGCGCCACTCAGGAGATGATCGACACCAACCTGATGACCTGGGACATGACGGATCTGGGCTATGACACCCGGTACAACCCGGTTCCCGATGACCCCAACACCCCGGATGTCAATGAGTCCACCCTGCCGGAGAACCTCGGCCCGATCAACACCGTGGTCGGTAAGCTCGAGTTCAACGTCGATGGCGGGCTGAATGAGCGCTGGACGCTCGAGCTGCTCAGCCCCGATGACGGGTCGGTCATCGTCACCCGTGTCTTCGAGAAGGACATGGGCCTTAATTCGGCCAGCGAACTGGGCAACCAGATCAGCATGGACATCATCTCGGACAACAACGCCGCGGTGTACTGGATGGCCATGGGCACCAGCCGCGACGCCGTGACCAACCTGGTCAATTCCGTGAATCCCAGGCTCTCGCTGACGATCGATCCCTCGGGCGCGGCCTCGCTGGAGAACAACAGCGGGTACGACCTGGACATCGACGGATTCCTGATCAGCGACAGCGGCGGGAACCTCAACGCCGGCAACCTCACCGGGCTCTCGGGTGGCGGTTGGGCGACGAATCAGGCGACCAGCAGCCTGATCGTGCAGTCGAACTTCACGGGTTCGACGGTAATCGCGGATGGTGCGTCGGTCGACCTGGGCACCATCTTCGCTCCCGGTGCGACGGGTGAGGGCCTTCGCTTCACCTTCAGCAGCGCCACGGGCACGCAGAACGAAGGTCTGCTCCCCGAGGTGGCTGATTTCGTCCTGGGCGACATGAACGGCGACGGAGCGGTCGACGCCTTCGACGTGGCGCCGTTCGAGCTGGCCCTTGCGGATCGTGCGGCCTATGCCGCGGCCTTCCCCGGCATCGATCCTGATCAGGTCGGCGACATCAACGGTGAGGGCGGTCTGGACGCCTTCGACGTGGCCCCCTTCGAGGTTCTGCTGGCAGGTGGCGGGTCGACCCCCGTGCCGGAGCCCGCGAGCCTGGCCCTGGTCGGGTTGGGTCTGGCGGCCTTGGCGCGTCGTCGTCGCTGAAAAAGTGAAAAATTCCGATGCAACCCCCGAAAAGGGGGTTGCATCGGGATTCGGTTCGGGTATACTTGGAACGGCTGGTACTGTTCATCTTTTGTGGAAAAGGAGAGGATCCTATGAGAATGAGTGCGAAAGCAATGTTGGCTGCGGGAGCGTTGGTGGTGGGCATGTCTGCCCAGCAGAGCGACGCCGCCCGGTTCTTCCTGTCGCTGACCGATGACGGCGGGGCCGGCCCGCACGTCCCGGTCGTGGACGTCGGCTTCAGCGGGACCGTGTACATCATGGCGCAGCTTGATCCCGGTGAGACCATCGCGGCCATGGGTCTGTCGGTTCATACCAACAATCCCGAGGCGATCAGCGTGTCGAACGCCGCGATCGCAAACCCCAACCACTTGGTCGTTGCGGGCCCGCGCTGGAACCAGACGGACGTTCGGGCGGGTGACGGCACCGGTGCCGCGGTCGAAGAGCTTTTCGGCGTGCAGGTCGGCGGCGGCCTCCGTGCGGATCGCTTCGTGATCGCCGGCATCCTGCTCAACGACCCGCTGTACAACGCGGAGAGCAACTCCACCGTGTTCGGTTCGTTCGATCTGAACGTGACCGGCACCGGTGCGCTGTGGCTCTCGGCTGGTGCCCGCGGCCTCCCCGTCGGCCCGAATGGGCTTGAGCAGGGCGCGCTCGTCGGCTTCGGCGATGACCACGCTCCGAACAACAATGTTGGCCCCAGCGGCAATCCCGACCTGATCGTGCCCGAGCCCGCTTCGATGGCTCTTGTCGGCCTTGGCGCTCTGGCGATGCTTCGTCGCCGCCAGGCCTGATCGTCCCGCGACTTACGTTGCACTCAGACACCCGGCCCCAGTGGGCCGGGTGTTTTTGTGCGCGCGGCGAGAGTGAGGGGTTTTCTGGAAGACCGCTTGCTGACGCGCGCGGCTCGTTGGGGGAGTTGAATTCCGCGCCCCCGGCTGCTACATTCTCCCGGTCGCGCCCCCTTCGTCTAGAGGCCTAGGACGCCAGGTTCTCATCCTGGTAACACGGGTTCAAATCCCGTAGGGGGTATTGCCCATCGAGGCGATCTCATCCCCGGCGTGTGCTTCCGGGTTGACCCGTCATCCGCCCGCGCCTTTAATGCGGTGTCCAGTTCATTTCACCGCGCCCGGCCGCCCACTGACGGAAAGAACCGATGCCGATTCACAGGCACAGGGCCTTCACGCTCATCGAGTTGCTGGTGGTGATCTCGATCATCGCACTGCTGATCGCGCTGTTGCTGCCCGCGCTGGGCACGGCGCGGGCTTCGGCGCAGCAGGCGGTGTGCAAGTCGCAGTCGCGCAACATCTTCGTGGCGTTCGCGTCTTATCGGGGCGATCATCGCGGGTTTCATCACGACCATCGCAACTGGATGCGATGGATCCGCGACGGCGCGCCGCGTGATCCCAGGCCGATGGTGGATGCCGACACGATCGCTCCGGGCCACACGCTGGCGTACTGGGGCGTGGCGTATGTGGGTTACATCGGTGGTGACAAGCGCGTGTACGCCTGCCCCTCGACGCTCGCGGCGGACGATGAGAACGGCGCCGGGACGAACAGCGACGGGCCTTGGGCGGCTGGGCATGTCTATACGACCTACGGCTTCAACGGTTATGCGGAGTCGACGAACCCGAACCTGATGCGTGCGGAGTTGGAGGTGGCGTTCTTTCAGGGCGGGTTCAACGCGGGGGGCGTGTGGGGGCATCCGGCCAAGTCGGAGGATTCGGTCCTCAATCCATCGTCGACGATCCTGTTTCAGGATGCGTGGGAGGCGATGATCGACGGGAACGCCGGGGGCGATACGCCGATCCAGCTCGTGAATCAGTGGTCGCGCTTTGATGACCGGGTGGCGGAGTATTTCCGGCACGTCAATGCGACGGGCAACATCATGTGGGCGGATGGGCACGCGAGCGAGGTCCAGCGGGAGCGGACGAAGTGGGACGAGGCGTGGTACATCGGCGTGCCTCTTCCCGCGAACCGTGGCCGGCCGGGCGGGCGGGGTTGAGAGGAGGATTGCGGCGAAGCCAGGCGGTTTCCGGGATTGCCGTGGACGCAGAATCTCGGCGTGCGTCTATGATTCGTAAGAGTGCGCTCGGCCGGTCGGCTGCGGGTGGCGAGGTCATCTCCGTGGAGGATTTCATGATGTCGAGGCATAACCCGAGGGGTTTCACCCTGATCGAACTGCTGGTGGTGATCTCGATCATCGCGCTGCTGATCGCGCTGCTGCTCCCGGCCCTGGGGAGCGCGAAGGAATCGGCCCGGCAGGTTCTTTGCAAGGCGAACATGAAGAACGTGCATCTGGCGTTCGCCGCCTACCGCACGGACCACGATGGATATCACCACCCGTTCCGCAACGACATGCGGTGGATTGGGGACGGTGCGACGGATCGGTCGCCCCGGCCGATTGCGGCTCATGACACCATCGCCCCCGGGCACGCCAATGCCTACTGGGGTGTGCCGTACATCGCGCACCTGGATCGGGACAAGCGGGTGTATTCGTGCCCGTCGGCGCTGGACGCGCAGACCATGACCGGTTCGTCGCGCAGCGACGGGCTGTTCTCGCAGGGGCACATCTACACGACGTACAGCTTCAACGGGTACCGTCAGTCCAACGACACGGGTTTTTCGCGGGCGTCGGTCGATGTGGCGCTGTTTCTGGGGAAGATCAATCAGGGGCTGGTGAGCGGCGGGACGGCGCGGCCTGAGGACGCGATCCTCAATCCCTCGACAACGATCCTGTTCCAGGATGGGTGGGAGCCGATGATTGACGGGAACTCGGGTGGCGACACGCCGATGAACCTCGCGCAGCACGGCGGGTTCGATGAGCGTGTTCGGGAGTACTTCCGCCACGCCAACGATGCGGGGAACATCATGTGGGCGGACGGACACGCCACGGAAACCAGGCGCGGCGGAGAGCGCTGGAGCGAGGCGTGGTACATCGGTCAGCCGCTTCCGCCCTCGCGCACCAGCCGGGGCGGCGGGAGGCAGTGAACGTCGCGGCGTCTTGGCCAGACGCTCCACAGGTCGCAATCTAGAGTCGATGCGTTGCAGCGCAGGGAAGTGCGGACCTAATCGCTGGACAGCTTCCATTCTTTGAGATGCTCCAAGTATTTTCGATTGCCATAGATAGCGGGAGGTGTGTTGGTGGCACGGATATGAACCGGGATTCCAACTGTGGATTCGATCGCCGGGCCGAGGTTTGGGATCGTGGCATGAGGTCCGCAAAGATAGATTTCTGATTCGGCGAGCTGTGAGAACTGGGATTCTGTTAGGTCCGTCAGGGCCTTCTGAACGAATAGCGTGAGGCGACGGAGCCAGTTCTGGCACGCTGCGTCCCATATGAGTTCGGCCCGACCGGCTCGTCTCCCCGACGCCGGTTCTTCAAAGCCCATGTGGGTGAGTCTTTCGATCCAGGTTCCTTGGGGGACGGAATCATTCTGGTCCTCCAGGGCCATCGCCTCAGCGTCATGCCGAAGATCGTCGATTCCGAGAGGTAGGATGGCGTCGACGAGCAGCGCGGCGTAGGATATCACACCGAACATCATCGCGTCAGAGTGAAGGCTTGCGATGCCGAACGGCGGGTCTGCCCAAATTTCCGGGGGGCGTGTAATAATGGGTTTTTTGGCCAGGTGACCTGCTCCCCCTTTTCTGATCCGGATGTTATGAGAGTCTCAGCCGGCCGGCAGGCCAAGGAGGCTCTCGATGAGCGAACGACGACGACGCAAGCGGCACAGCCCCGAACAGATCATCGCCAAGCTGCGTGAGGCCGATGTGATGCTCACCAGCGGGGCGTCGATCGGGCAGGTGTGTCAGCGGCT
>JBGTFI010000535.1:0-3570 GCA_041747335.1 Phycisphaeraceae bacterium
CCTGATCTTCGGGCTGGCGGCGCTGGCCGAATCCCGCGACGGCGAAACCGGCGTGCACCTCGAGCGCATCACCCGTTACACCCGCGAGCTGGCGCAGGAACTGGCCGAGCGCGGCCACGGCGTGGACAAGCGCATGGTGCCGACGCTCGAGATCGCCTCGGCCCTCCACGACATAGGCAAGGTCGCCATCCCCGACGCCGTGCTGCTCAAACCCGAGAAACTCACCGACGAGGAGCGCAGGATCATCGAGCGCCACCCGCTGATCGGCGGAGACACGGTGATGGCGCTCAAACGCCGATGGGGGGAGGACGAGCTGCTGACCGCCGCTGCGGAGATCATCTTCGCGCACCATGAACGATGGGACGGCAACGGCTACCCCTTCGGGCACGAGGGCGAGGCAATCCCCCTTTCCGCCAGGATCGTCGCGGTGGCGGACGTCTACGACGCCCTGCGCAGCCGCAGGCGATACAAGCAGGAACGGTCCCACGAAGAGGTCGTCGCCATCATCAAGGAAGGCGCGGGAGGCCAGTTCGACCCGGCGGTGGTCGAGGCGTTCCTGGCCCGCTCCGAGGCGTTCGCGCGGATTTCGGAGCAATATCCGTCGTAGGGGGCGAGAATGCCGATTGCCGATTGCCCCCGCGTAGGTCCGGCTGTGCCGGACATTGCCCATTGCCCATTGCCGAATGAAGTTTTCAGATTGAAGATTGAGGACGCGGAGGGAGGGAAGCCGCTGGCGTAGAATACGCGCATGAGCGAGCGCGCGTTTCGACTGGTCAGTGAGTATCAGCCGCTGGGCGATCAGCCGGCCGCGATCGAGGCGCTCGAGGCCGGAATCCTGCGCGGCGACCGCTATCAGACACTCCTGGGCGCCACCGGCACGGGCAAGACGTTCAC
Organism: Phycisphaeraceae bacterium; assembly: GCA_041747335.1. Classification (GTDB taxonomy): domain Bacteria; phylum Planctomycetota; class Phycisphaerae; order Phycisphaerales; family Phycisphaeraceae; genus JBGTFI01. The sequence goes on from JBGTFI010000535.1 coordinate 895, forward strand.
CATGGCCAACGTCATCGCCCGCACCGGCAAGCCGACGCTGGTCATCAGCCACAACAAGACCCTCGCCGCCCAGCTCTACGAGGAGATGAAGGAGCTCTTCCCCGACAACGCCGTGTGCTACTTCGTCTCCTACTACGACTACTACCAGCCCGAAGCCTACATCCCCCAGCGCGACATCTACATCGAGAAGGACTCCTCGCGCAACGACGACCTGGATCGCCTGCGACTGGCCGCCACCACGGCGCTCATCAGCCGGCGCGATGTCATCGTCGTTGCGTCGGTCTCCTGCATCTTCGGGCTGGGTTCGCCCAACGAGTACAAACGCTCGATCATCACCCTCGAACGCGGCGACTCGATCAACCGGCAATCTTTCCTCGCGGCGCTGACCGATCTTCAGTACTCGCGCGCGGAGATGGACTTCAAACGCGGCACCTTCCGCGTGCGCGGGGATGTGATCGAGATCCACCCGGCACAGGAGGAGTTCGCCTACCGCGTCGAGCTTTTCGGCGATGAGATCGAATCCCTGGCGTTCATCCATCCGCTCACCGGGGAGCTTCTGGCCGACGAGCAAAAGCTCTACATCTACCCCGCGGTGCATTACGTCATGCCGCAGGAGCAGGTCGCCGGGGCGGTGGCGTCGATCCAGGAGGAGCTTGACCACCGTGTCATGCAGCTTCGCGGGGAGGGCAAACTCCTCGAAGCCCAGCGGCTGATGGCTCGGACGAAGTACGACCTCGAGATGATCCAGGAAGTCGGCTACTGCTCGGGCATCGAAAACTACAGCCGCCACCTTGACGGCCGGGCGCCGGGCAGCCGGCCTTACACGCTGCTGGACTATTACAAGCTCAACAACATCGACGACTGGCTGTTGATGATCGACGAGAGCCACGTCTCGATCCCGCAGATCCGGGCGATGTACAACGGAGACCAGGCGCGCAAACGTGTCCTCGTCGAGCACGGCTTTAGACTGCCCAGCGCCCTGGACCACCGGCCGCTCAAGTTCGAGGAAGTGCAGGAGATCTGGACGCAGGTGGTGTTCGTCAGCGCCACCCCAGCGGCCTACGAGCTTGAGAAGTCCGGGGGCGTGGTGGTGGAGCAGATCATCCGCCCCACCGGGCTGGTGGACCCCATCATCGAGGTGCGCAGCGCCCAGGGCCAGGTGCCGGACCTTCACGCGGCGATCGGCGAGTGTGTCGCCCGCGGGGAGCGGGCGCTGGTCACCACGCTCACCAAGCGGCTGGCCGAAGACCTGGCGGCCTACTTCGCCGAGCAGGAAGTCAACTGCCGCTACCTCCACAGCGATATCGAGACGCTCGACCGCGTGCAAATCCTGCGCGAGCTGCGCGAGGGGCAGTTCGATGTGCTGATCGGCGTCAACCTCCTGCGCGAGGGGCTGGACCTGCCGGAGGTGTCGCTGGTGGCGATCATGGACGCGGACAAAACCGGCTTTCTGCGCAGTGCCACCAGCCTGATTCAAACGATCGGCCGGGCGGCCAGGAACGTCAACTCGACGGTTCTTCTCTATGCCGACGTGGTGACGCCCGCGATGAAGCAGGCAATCGACGAAACAACCCGGCGTCGCGACAAACAGCTTGCGTACAACCAGGAGCACGGCATCACCCCGCAGACGATCAGGAAGGAGATCCGCCGGGGGATCGAGATCGAACTGCGCGCCCGCAAGACGGCCCGCGAGGCGATCGCGGTGGACGACACGCAGTTCGATGTGACGGAGTTGCTGCGGGAGTTGGAGAAGCAGATGCTCGAGGCGGCCGAGTCGCTGGAGTTCGAGAAGGCCGCGGCCTTGCGCGACCGCATCGCGGAAATCCAGGCCGCGCCGGACCTCCAGTCATTGCGAGGCGGGCGGAGCGTCACGAAAAAGGCCGGCAAGCCCGGCGAGCCCAAGAAAAGGACGCGCCCGAGCCGGGGCAAGGGACTGAGGCTCAAGTAGGTCAGGCCTTGGCCTGACGATTGGAGCGCCGCCGCGCCGTCGTGTCAGGCCCAGGCCTGACCTGCGGGACTATCCCCGCCCACCCCCGCGGCCGGGGCGACGGGTCACGGTGACCCGGCCATCGAACACGAATGTCCACCCGTCGCCGTGCTGGTAATCGGGGGCGTCGTTGGTGGCCTGGTGATAGGCCACGTGCCCATCCGTGAACGCAACGTTCCCCCAGCCCAGCGACCCTTCGCGATGCCAGTAGGAATACTGGAAGGGAACCTGCACCGGCCCTGGCATCACAGCCTCGAACCCCCAGCAGTTGAAGGAGTAATCACTCGCGAGGACCACCTCGCCGGGGCGCGTGATCTGCTCGCGGATCTTCCCGTGCAGGCCCCAGTCGGCGGTATTGTCGTTGCCGCCGCTGTTGTAGAGGTAGCTTACCCCCCAGTGATGAAAGAGCGTCGGCTGACGGTCAAAGGCCCAGCGGCCGGGCAGGCCGCCGGTGTCCGAAGGGCAGAGAAAGACGCGAAAGACGCCCTCGCGGTCTTCCTCGCGCACCAGACGATCGACACCGACGTAGGCATTGATCATCCGCCGCTCGCTGAGGTATTCCGCGCCCTTTTTGCCGGCCCAGGCGTAGTAGCTGAGCACCGGTCCGCCGGAGTGGGTCGGGAAGAGCGAGCGTTGGTCCTCGCTGTAGAGGGCGCTGGCCAGGGCCAGTTGCGAGAGGTTCGCGGCGC
>JBGTFI010000536.1:0-3546 GCA_041747335.1 Phycisphaeraceae bacterium
GAGGCTGGCGTGCCCGCCGAACGCATCATCGGCCTCCTGGCAAGCTGGAGCGGCGTGGCCCCCCGGCCGGAGGCGATGGACGCGGCCGAGTTCGCCGGGCGATTCGAGATTGGACGGCTACCGCGCGGGGAAGTGGTGTTCACCGCGGAGGAGGAGGAGGGGTGGTTGAGGGAGTGATCGCTTATCATGCGGCCGAGATTCTCATGCCGAGCAGTTTGATCTCTAACCCTGGTGCCAACGCCCGCCGCGCCATCGGCCGACTTCATGCCCACGTTTCGCGAGGGCATGGCACCCGGATGCTTATCCTCCTCCTCTCCCTCCTCCTCTCCGCCTGCGATCGTTCCAACCCCGCGGAGGATGACACCGTGCGCATCACCATCGTTGGCCGGGCGTTCACCCTGGAACTCGCGCTCGACGAGGAGGCCCGCGTCCAGGGGTTATCCGACCGCGAGCACATCCCCGAGGACGGCGGCATGCTCTTTGTTTTCCCCCGGCCCCAGCGACTTTCGTTCGTCATGCGACGCTGCCTCGTGCCGATCGACATCATTTATCTGGACGCCACAGGCCGCGTCGTCAAGACGCACGCGATGAAGGTCGAGCCTTACGACACCCCCGACCACCGCCTGACACGGTACGACAGCGGATACGTCGCCCAGTTCGCCGTCGAGGTTGCCGGAGGGACGCTCGAGACGCTGGGGCTGAAGGTGGGCGATAAGATCGACCTGCCCGCCGATTCGCTCAAGCAGCGCGCCAGGTAGGTCGATCTAGCCGTAACGTAGGAACCGTTCTTTTCCGCGGCGGCGATTTCATGGGCGGCAATCAACTGCTGGTGATCGGACTCTCCTCCTCGGTGCTCACGCGCCCGCCCGTGACCGCGGCGCTCGAGGCCTGGACTTCCCACGACCGCCCCCGCGCCCGTGCCTGCTCCTTCGACGATGCCCTGGCCGATCCCAAGACCCTCGACGGCGCCGCCGTCGTCTGGGTTCTCCCCGATGAGGCCCACCCCCCCGAAACGCTCTTCGAACTGTTGGCCGCTCTTCAGGAGCGGCACCTGCTGATTCTCGTCACCGCTGCCTCTCAGACCCAGACCCCCGCCCGAACCATCCTCGACACCGTTGTCTGCCTCCCAGCCGATGCCCAGCCGCGCGAGGTGGTGGCTGCGCTCTCGTCGCTCTGGAGCGCCTCCAAGCTCATGCGCGCCCTTCGAATGGAGCTGAGCCTTCTCGAACTGCACCAGGGCGGGCTGTGCGATCAGATCGACAAGATCGATGAGGAGCTGCGCCTCGCCGCCCAGCTCCAACAGGAGTTCCTCCCGCGCAAGCTGCCCGATGTCGGGCCGCTCTCCTTCGGCGTGCTCTATCGACCGGCCGGTTACGTCAGCGGGGACATCTACGATGTCGAACGACTCGACGAAAATCACGTGGCCGTCTTCATCGCCGACGCCGTCGGCCACGGCGTCCCCGCGGCGCTGCTGACGATGTACATTAAGCGAAGCCTCCAGACCCGCCGCCTCGATCCCGACCTGCCCGGCGGGTACGAGATCCTCCCGCCCGATGAAGCGCTTGCCAAGCTCAACCGCGACATGCTCGCCCAGCAGTCGGGCAAGGTCCGCTTCGCCACCGCCTGCTACGGCGTCATCAACGTCCGCTCACTCCAGTTCGCTTTCGCCCGCGCGGGGCATCCGTTCCCCATGCTGCTGCGCGCCGACGGGTCGATCCTCACCCCCGAACCCCAGGGACCGCTGCTGGGAGTGTTTCAGGAGGCACAGTTCGAGTCGGCCGTGGTTCAGCTTGAAAAGGGCGATCGCCTGCTGATGTACAGCGACGGCTTTGAGTTGGCGTTCCCCGAATCCGCCAAGAAAGGCGGAAAACTCGACCTCAACGCCTACCGCGATGAACTGGCGGCCCTGGCCACCGGAACCATCCAGGAGGCCATGGCCAGGCTCGAGAAGCGTCTCGACGAAGCCTCCGGTTCCCTCCACCAGCGTGACGACATGACAACGCTCCTCGTGGCCGTCACCGGCGAGGCGGTGGAGGCGCCAGCGTGTGCGGCACAGGAACGCGCCGCGTAAGCACCCCGCCCGCCATCGCGATCACGGCGCCTCGTGAACCAGCGCCCGCATCTGCCTGGCGCGATCCACCAGCGGTTCATCCTCCGGCGGGGCAAGCTCAGCCATCTCAAAGTGCCAGGGAATCAGCACCTCCTTGTCGCTCACCAGCTCCGCGACGAGATCAGGCCCCGGCGCTTCCCACCAGGGGGCTTTCGTTTCGGCTTGGGTGTGCAAGGGCGTGAAGCCGTCGCGCTCCAGGCGAACATCGTAAACCCCGTAGAAGGTGAAGGGCACGCGCAGCGGCGTGCGGCCGACCTCCTCGTCATTGAGATACACCAGCGCCCCCGAAGGTTCGGAGGTGATTGAAATCGTCCGCTCGATGCAGCCGGGAAGCAGAAGAACCGTCACCAATAGGAAACAAACCCTGACCATGAGCGGCATTGTAAGAGCGCGGATGCTCGCCCGCCAACCGAATTGAACTGGCGGAGAAGCCGCCAGTGGCACCCGGCGCGTGATCACCCGCCACTTGGCATTCCCCCCAGCCGCGCCCACAATGCCCACATGCCGCAAGACCCACCGCGCGACACCCCCTTCTCCCACCTCGACCCCCAGGGCCGGGCACGCATGGTCGATGTCGGACAAAAACCCCCTGTCCATCGCAAGGCCCTCGCGGCCGGGGACTTCATCGCCGCCCCGGACACCCTCGACCGCCTCCTCGCCGGCGACCTGCCCAAGGGCGAAGCGCTGGCTGCGGCGCGGCTGGCAGGCATCCTGGCCGCCAAGCGAGTCGATGAGCTGATCCCCCTCTGCCACACCCTCCCGCTCGACCACGTCCAGGTCGACTTCGAACGCACGGCCCCCGGAACGCTGCGCGTCACGGCCGCGGCTTCTCTCACCGCCCGCACCGGCGTCGAGATGGAGGCCCTCACCGCCGTCGCCATCGCCTGCCTCACCCTCTACGACATGTGCAAAGCCGTCGACAAGAACCTCCGCATCGAACACATCCACCTCGTGAGCAAGGAAAAAGGCGAGGCTTAACGCGCCGTCTCCATCCCCGCTTGCCGGGTGCCACTGGCGGCTTGCCCGCCAGTGCAAACGACCGTTGACGCCCATAGACACTGGCGGACAAGCTCGCGTAGGTCAGGCCTCGGCCTGACACGAACGTCCGCCCGCCGACCTACTGTCCGGCACAGCCGGACCTACCTCCCGACCCCCGACTCCAGACTCTAGACTCCAGACTCCCCCTCCGTCACCGCGCGCATGATGCGGTTGATCGCGTCGGTGTCGAAACCCCGCCGAGCCAGCATCCCGTAAAGCCGGCGCTTGCGCGCCGGTTCATCCAGCCGCGCCGTCGCCTCATAACGCCGCCGGGCCATCTCGATCGCCTTGCCAAGCGCCGCATCACCCCCCGTCTGCCCGTGCTCATCCAGCACCTGCGCGATCACCGCGTCCCCCAACCCCGCGCGGTAGAGCTTGGCCCGCAGGAGCCGCGCACC
>JBGTFI010000537.1:0-2267 GCA_041747335.1 Phycisphaeraceae bacterium
GGGCGTAGCGTGGTGGTGATCGGCGGCGAGCCGCGCGGCGATGCCGCCGACCGCATCAAAGAGGCATTCGCGCTGACTGAAGTCAAGTGGCCCAAGCTCACCGAGCACGGCAGCGGGCTTCCGATGCGCGCCCCCATCGAACAAGATGACACCGCCCTGGTGGTCATCCTGGTCAAGCTCGCCGGACACCTGCACGTCAACGAAGCCGTCGCCTACGCCCGCGACGCCGGCAAAGCCTGCATCCTTCTCCCCGCCGGTTACAACCCCGAACAGATCGCCGAAGGCGTCATGCAACAGGCCAGCCGCCAACTCAGCGCGGCGACGTAAGCGAATTTCAAGTATGCAAGTTGCAAGTTGCCCCTCGACGGCGATAGCCCGCGAGCGACTTTGGACCTTGGACTTTGGACTCCCCCCCCCCGCTAACCGCCATCGGCTCCCCGCTACCCGCTAACCACTACCCCTCCGTCTCCCCGAAGAGCGCTCGACCGATCCGCACCAGGTTCGCCCCTTCCTCGATCGCCACCTCGAAGTCCCCGGTCATGCCCATCGACAGGATGTTGCAGTCCTGCCCGCCCAGGCCCTGATGCCGGAACTCCTCGAAAAGCTCGCGCGTCCTGCTGAACGTCCCGCGGGCATCTTCGGGGTTGTCGGTGTACGGCGCGATGGTCATCAACCCGCGCAGGCGAAGATGCACCATCGTGTCGATCTGCTCAGCCAGGTAGGGCGCCGCGGGCGATGCCACGCCGTACTTGCTCGCCTCCCCACTCATATTGACCTGGATCAGGATGTCGTAGGTCTCATCCAGGCGGTTGCCGAGGGTCTGCAGCTCCTCCGCCAGGCGCAGGCTGTCCACGCTGTGAATGAGCTTCACCAGCGGCGCGACCTGTTTGACCTTGTTGCGTTGAAGGTGCCCGATCATGTGCCAGCGCACCGCCGGGGGTGACCCGGCTGAACCCGCTCCCGCAGCGCCGCCGAGCTGGCGGCGTCTGGATAGGAACTCCTCGAGCAGGGCCGTGCGCTGAATGAGCTGCTGCACACGGTTCTCGCCCAGGTCCGTCTGCCCCAGCTCGACGATCGCTCGGATCTCCTCCGGGCCCGCGTTCTTGGTCACGGCCACCAGCAGAACGTCCGCTCGTTTCCTGCCGGCGCGCTCTGCCGCCTGGGCGATGCGGTCGTTCACCCGCCGCCAGGCGTCACGCAAGCTGCCCACATGCGCCGCGGAAGTGCCTTCCATATCTGAGAAGATAGGCAATTACACGGCCGACGCAACCTTCTTCTTCCGCATCACCTTCCAGGCGACGATGCACCCGACCACCACCACCGCCGCGATCCCCACGGTGATCTGCGCCCCCGTGGCCCATTTCTGCACGCGATCGAACTGGTTCGCGCCCCAGTATCCCAGCAGCACGAACACCGGGACGCTCAGCAGGGCCGCCATCCCGTCGTAAAAGAGAATCTTCCAGTAAGGCGCCCGCGCCGCGCCCCCCACCAGAAACACCGCCGCCCGCAGTCCGGGGAGAAACCGCGCGATAAAGAGCGTCTTGCCCCCGTGATCCGCGAACAGCTTTTCCGCCCGGTGCAGGTGTTTGACTTTCAGGAACCTGCCGATCACCGGCAGCGACGGGACGTGATGCCCGAACCGCCTGCCCAGGCTGAACATGATGAGGTCTCCCGCCAGCACCGCGAAGAAAGCCACCGGAAGCATCAACCACAGTTCCGCGTACCCCTTGGCGCACAGCGCCCCGCCGAGCATCAGCGGGACGTCCTCCGGGAGCGGCAGGCCGAATCCCCCCAGCAGCAGAATCCCCACCACCACCAGATACGGAAGCGCCCCGTACGAGAACTGCTCGATGATCTGAGTGATCCAGTGTTCCATCTGCGATCCCAGGCGGTTGGTCCGCGTCGTGACACAAGAATTCCCGCTCCCGCCAGACCTACCTGTACGTTAGGAAAGTTTCGTCCCAGGCCCTTGGACAGGTGCGCCGACCGCCCATGAGGTCGCCCAGTCTAGGACTGCTCCTTCAGCCAGTAAAGCGCCTGCTCACGAGAGCGCAGAATCCCTTCGAGCTGCAAGTCGTACGCGGTATCCAGCATTCGGCGAAACGCCGGGCCGGGTTGGCGCCCCTGCGCGATCAGGTCGTGCCCCGTCACCAGCGGGGGGGGCGTCAACCCCTCTTGGATCAGGTCCGCCATGTCCCGCTCAACAAGCTCCCCCGCCGCGCGTCCCTCCCGCCCCAGCGGATGCCCGGCCGCGCTGTCGGCGATCG
>JBGTFI010000538.1:0-7301 GCA_041747335.1 Phycisphaeraceae bacterium
GGCCGGCCGCATCGCCCCGCGCGCCGCCGCGGCGCTGGGGTTCATCCTCGGTCTGGTCGGGTGCGAGATCGTCTATCTCGCCGCCAATCCCCTGGCCGCGGCGCTGACCGCGCTGACGCTCGTCTCGTACGCGGGCATCTACACGCCGCTCAAGCGTCATACGACCCTCAACACGATCATCGGCGCGGTGCCGGGGGCGCTCCCGCCGGTCATCGGGGCCGCGGCCGTGGACCCTTCCGCCGCTTTCTCTCTCCCGGCCGTCCTCATGTTCGCGATCATGTTCCTCTGGCAGCTCCCCCACTTTCTCGCGATCGCCTGGCTTTACCGCGAGGATTACGCCCGCGCCGGGCTGGCGATGCTGCCCGTCCGCGACCCCACGGGTGAGGCGACCTTCCGACAGATCCTGCTCACCAGCCTGGCGCTCCTGCCCCTGGGGTTGCTTCCGGGCGCGCTGGGGGTGGCGGGGGAGGTCTCCTTCTTCGGCTCGCTGATCGCCGGGATCCTGTTCCTCGCGTTCGGTATCCGCCTGGCGCGATCCGGGAGCGCCGCCGACGCCCGGCTGCTCTTTCTGGCGTCCCTTGTGTACCTGCCGCTGGTTCTGTCGCTGATGGTGCTGGACCGCGTTTAGCTTACAATGCCCCGCTTTCGCCCCCGGCCGCGGGGGTGGATCACCAAGGATTGAGCCTAATGTCCCACGCAGCTCCCCACGCTCACGGCCACGATCACCCGGTCCTGATGGCCCACGGATCGGTCCTCAAGACCGGGATCAGCAACGGCAAGATCGCCACCTGGCTGTTCCTGGGCTCGGAGGTCATGTTCTTCACCGGGCTGATCGGCGCCTACATCGTGCTGCGCCTGGGGCAGGATACGTGGGTCGATCCCGCGAGTAAGGATTTCCCCCTGGACATCCCGCTGACGGCCATCAACACCTTCTTTCTGATCTGCTCCTCCTGTACGCTCGTCTACGCACTCCAGCACATCCAGGCGGGCAACCGCGGCAAGGGGAACCTGGGGTTACTGGCGACCACCATCATCGGGGGCATTTTCGTCGGGATCCAGGCGTACGAATACGCCCTCCTCTACGAGCACGGTTTCCGTCCCGATGCCGACATCTTCGGATCCTGCTTTTACCTGATGACGGGGTTCCACGGGGCGCACGTGGCGATGGGTGTGATCGCCCTGGCGGTGCTGACCGTCATGGGCTTCGCCGGGAAGTTCAGCCCCACCGAGTTCGCGCCCGTCGAGCTGACCGGGCTCTACTGGCACTTCGTCGACCTTGTCTGGATCATCCTCTTCGTCATCGTCTACCTCATCTGACCCCCGGCCTTTCTGACACGCGACAGCCCGACACACGACACCCTGACACTCCACTGCCATGACCACCGCCCCCACCCCATCGCACTCCGGCCGCAAGCACGAGCACGGCGTTCCGCTTCTGGCCCTGTTCATCGCGCTGCTGCTGCTGACCGGCGCGGAGATCGCCCTCTACGAAATCTACCGCCACACCGAGCAGGCCGGGCACTCGTTCATGCCCAAGACCGCGCTGGTGCTGGTGCTCCTCATCGGGTTGACACTTCCCAAAGCCGCGATCGTGCTGATCTACTTCATGCACCTGAAGTTTGAGCGACAGCTCATCATCCTCCTGGCGACCGTTCCGCTCCTGATGACGTTTCTCGTCGTCCTTCCGATCCTGAGCGACACGCTGGTCCTCAAAGGTCAAGGGCAGGCGGAGAACCAGGCCGTCGTCGGGCAGTACCACGCCGAAGGCGAGCACGATGCACACGCGACCGAGGAACCCCACGACGGCCGCAGCGACGAGCCGTACTGAAACGAGCCGCGACCGTTAGGGAGCGGAAAGGCGTCAGGGGGAAAGCCGCTTGCAGATGCGAGCGGCTGGCCGAGTCACCGCTTATCCAGAATCTCGCGCGGCAGCGGCCGCTCAAGTTCCCGCATCTGCTCCGGAGTCATCCACGGAAGCTCTTCCAGATGCCGCCGCAGCGCCTCGGGCATCGGTTTGCCCTGCCTTTCGTGGCGCGGGCGGCTCTTCCACCGGCGGTGCATCCAGAGGTATTGCTGAGGCCGGCGACGCACCATCGTCTCGAGTGCCCGCATGTACCGCGCGGTCACGTAATAGAGCGGATCGCGCCTGCCCTGCCAGTCCTCCGGGCGGATGATGTCCGTGATCCCCACCTCGTAGTCAAACCCCTGGCCCACCCGGTGCGCGTACCCGCAGAGGATCGGGACGTTCTGGTCCATCGCCAGCAGCCCGATCGACTTGTACGTGCTCGCGAGCTTTCCGAAGAAGGGCACGAACATGCCCTTGTCGCCCGCGTTCTGGTCGGCGATGAACCCCAGCGTCCCGCCGGCGCCCAGCACCTCGAGCATCCGGTCGGTGGCGCTGAACTTGGTGATGATCCGCACTCCGCGCCGCTCGCGGATGCCCAGCAGCCAGTCGTTGATCAACCGGTTGTCCAGCGGGCGTGCGATCGCGTCGACCGGGTACCCCAGCACCGCCAGCAGGGAACCGAGCACTTCCCAGTTCCCCACGTGTCCGGTGACCATGATCGCGGGCCTGCCCGCGTTGAGAATCTCAAGCGCCGGGCCGAGATCGCGGAGTGTGATCCGCCCCGGCCAGCTTTCCCGGTGAAGCAGCCGCGGGGTATGGAGCACCTCGACCACCAACTGCATGAGATGTTCGAAAGACGCGACGGTGAGCGCCTCGATCCGATCCGCCGGCCAGTCTGGAAACGCCACCCTCAGGTGGGCCGCGGTCCGTCCACGATGCCGTCCGTCCAGACGATGCAGCAAACGCCCCAGCCACCCGGCCGTCGTCAGGTTCGCGTCCACGTTGAATGAAGTGAGCGCTGCTGCCGCCACCCGCGCTCCCAGGTACTGCGACCAAAGCGACAGGGCGTTGCGCGGTGCTGCCATGATCCTCACATCACCGGCGGTAATAGCCGACCATCGTCAGAAACTGATTCTGATTGAGGATCGGGATCTTCATCTCCCGCGCGCGGCTGAGCACCTGCTGGAACTCCTCGGCCCGCTGACGCTCGCGGTTCCACCGGTCCCATTCCTCGATGTTGATCTCCTCCGGCTGGGGCCTGACCACCGGCGGGACGCCCAGCACCACGAAGTCGGTGTTGGTCGTGAACTCGTTGGTCAATCGACCGCCCCACTTGCCCACCAGCGACTCGATCCAGCGTCGCCCATCCACGCTCGGCCGGGTGGTTCCCTCGCGTACAAAGTCCCCATAGACGTGGAACTCGAGCGTCATGTTCGGGTCGTACACCACGTTGGCGATCATGTCGTCGCGCGTCAGCACGGCGTTGGTCTTGCGCTCCACCACCCGCGCCAGCGCCGAGTCGTCAAACACGTTGACCACCTCGATCTTCGCCTTGCCCTCCAGATCCCCCTGGCTGTTGCGGATCACCCCTGTCCGGTTGTCGAACACCTGGAACGTCGTCCCGAGCGTCAGCCGGTCGCGCCTGCCGAGGTTGATCGCCACCAGGCCCTCGGCGTCCGGATCGGACACCAGTCGGCCGTCGGGCAGCAGCGACGGGTCAGTCCCCGACATGTTTCCCCCGACTCGCTCGGTCAGATCATCCAGCCGCTCCTGCAGCGACCGCACCTGTTGCCTGGCTGCCAGAACCTGATCGGTCAGGTCCGTCGTCTCGGCTTCCATCTGCGATTGAAGATCCCGAAGCTGGTTCTCAAGCTCGTTGCGCTGTTCATCGAATCGCTGAATCTGCCGCTCGAATCCGCCGCTGACGCTCGTGAACCGTTCCGTGAGCATCGCCTCGGCCTCGGCGTACTTCTTCTGGATCTCCGCGTGCGCTTCCTCGAGCCTCGCCACCCGTTCGTTCTGACTCCTGAGCTGCGCCTCGAGGTTGGCGACCGTCTGTGCCTGCTCCGCCAGCCGGGCGTAGGCGCTCGTGACCGTGTCCATCAGCGGCGCATCGACCGGCGCCCCGACCTCCGCCAGGCTCGCCGCCACCGCCAGGCGCTTCTGCTCGAGGTCTTCCGCTTCCTGCATGGCCGTGCCCCCGATGAGCTGCCGGTAAAGCTGAACCTCCTCGAACAGCTTCCCGACGAGCGTCGCGTTGGCGGTCGCGGTCTGCAGGCGGTCCGCGACCTCCTGCGTCCGCGAATCCTGTGACGACATGAGCCTCGAACGCTGCGCCTCCGCCTGGTTGGCGCGCTCCGCCTCCGCGTTCACCTGCGTGTACAGCACGATCGCCAGGATCGAGCTGACCACGAACCCGATGCCCAGAACAACCACCGCCCCCGCCATCGCTCCCCCGCCTCGTCGCGCTACAGCCATCAGACCATACTCCTGGTGGAAGGTGACTTACGGACGCCCACGCCCCGGCCGAAGCGCCGGGAAAAGCGCGGCGCACCCACCCCAAGTCTCGCCCAACCATGTGGTTTCGTCAAGTCGCTTGACACGCCGTGTGCCCGCTTGCCGCTGGGCGCGATGACACGAATATCGAACGCACGTAGACGGAGGAAGACACCCGAACGGCCGCGTGCGTGCCCGAAGCGGGGACGGCTGGGGTGGTGCTTCAGGGGGTGGTAGGTCTTATGCCGCGTCGGGGAAACAGCTAATGGGGCGTCCGGGGCGGGCGGGGGCTGGCATCTCCCATCAGGGACTGGGCGTCGACGACGCTCCTGGCCAGTTCGGCCATGGGTCGGCGGGAGTCGCGGGCGGAGCGCTGGAGTTTGCGCATGGCCTCCTCCTCGCTGATCTGGAGGGTCTTCATGATGACGCCCTTGGCGCGTTCGATGAGCTTTCGCTCTTCGAGCTTGCGTTCGAGTTGGTGGACTTCGCCCGCGAGGTGGTGATGCTGGAGGAAGCGTCCCCAGGCGATGACGAGGGTGAGGCGCAGCTCCTCGACGTTGACCGGTTTGAGGAGGTAGCCGAACGCACCGGCGTGGAGGGACTTGTGGAGGTATTCCTCATCGCTGAAGGCGCTGAGGATGACGACGGGGATGCCCAGCTCCTCGAAGAGGACGCGTGAGGCGGCCAAGCCGTCCATCACGGGCATACGGATGTCCATGAGGGCCATGTCGGGAGCTTCGGCCCGTGCCAGTTCGATGGCGTGCTGCCCGTTGGGCGCGGGTCCGACGACGGCGAATCCGAGGCGCGCGAGATCGGTGGCCAGCGCGCGGGCCACAAGAGATTCGTCCTCGGCCACGAGAAGCCTTCGCGGCATGCCGGGCAGGTCGCGTCGCTCGCGGGCGCTCTGAAGCGCCGGCGATTCAGGTTGTGCAAGGGTCATAAGTGTCGCTGCCCCATGAGGCCCCGGGTAAGTGGTTCGAAAACGGTCAGGATGCCGTGAGCATTGTAGCGGGAAGGGGTGGAAGTCCCAAGGGGAAAGTGGGGGGAGGTCCAAAGTCCAAGGTCCAAAGTCCAAAGGCCCAATGTCATGGGTAACCAGTCGCCACCCGCCAGCCGCTGGCGGCTGACTCCCCGTCTGATAAGCGCGTTAAAGTCGGGGGAATATCGGGACGATGACGGCCAGGACGGTTGCGCCGTGTGTGAGGGTTGTTCGTTTCGATCCTCGCGCGTGGCGGACGGTCCTGGAGACTCGCCGTGGCGATGATCGCGGTTCACAAGATCGGACCGGGGGGAGGGGCCCTGCGGGGTGTCGCCGAGGAGGTGGTGCTTCGGCCGCGCGGCGCGTGGCGGGGGATCGCGTGGGGTGAGCTGTGGCGTCACCGCGAGCTTCTTTGGTTGCTGGCGTGGCGGGATGTGAAGGTGCGCTACAAGCAGACGGTTCTCGGGGCGCTGTGGGCGGTGCTGCAGCCGCTGGGGCTGATGGCGGTGATCGCGGTGTTTCTGGGGAGGTACACGGGGTTATCGGATCCCGTGGCGCTGTATGCGGGGTTGGTTCCGTGGACCTTCTTCGCCGCGGCGGTGAGCGGCGCGGCTGGGAGCGTGGTCAATCACCAGCACATGATTCAGAAGGTCTACTTTCCGCGGCTGCTGATTCCGATCGCGGCTGTGGGCGCCCCGCTCATGGATTATCTACTGGCGACGGGGGTGATGTTCGGGTTGATGGGTTGGCAGGGGTTGGCGCCGGGGTGGTCGATGCTGTGGTTGCCGTTGTTCGCGGGGTCGATGGTGGTCGCGGCGCTGGGGGTCGGGGTGGGGCTTGCGGCGGTGTGCGTGTGGTATCGGGACATGCGCCATGTGACGCCGTTTCTGCTTCAGGTGATGTTTTTCGCCAGCGGGATCATCGTCATCATCGAGTCCGCGGCGTGGGGGTGGTTGCTGCCGATCAATCCCATGTACGGGGTGGTGGGCGCGATGCGTTCGGCGGTGCTGGGGCAGTCGATCGACTTCGCGGCGTGGGGGATTTCGACGTTGACGGCGGCGCTGCTGCTGGTGGTCGGGGCGATGTACTTCCAGAACCGCGAGCAGCGCTTCGCGGACCTCATCTGAACGACGGAATGAACGGGACGAGACCCAGCGATGAATGACGCGGCGATCGTGATGGACGGTGTGAGCAAGCGTTACCGGCTGGGCGCGCGGCGCGCGGTCGATGCGACGCTGCGCGACGCGCTGGGGGAGCTTGGAAGGCGGGTGCTCGGGCGCGGGAGGCGCTTGTCCGGAGGCGGACGGGATGAGCTGTGGGCGCTTCGCAACGTCACGGCGGAGGTTCGGCGCGGGGAGGTGTTGGGGATCATCGGCGCCAACGGCGCGGGCAAGAGCACACTGCTTAAGATCCTCTCGCGCATCACGGACCCTTCGGCGGGCGAGGTGCGATTGCGCGGGCGGGTGGGAAGCCTGCTGGAAGTGGGGACGGGGTTTCATCCGGAGCTTTCCGGCCGGGAGAACATCTACCTCAACGGGGCGATCCTGGGGATGCGCCGCGCAGAGATCCGCGCGAAGTTCGACGACATCGTCGAGTTCAGCGGGATCGGAAGGTTTCTGGACACGCCCGTGAAGCGATACTCATCGGGGATGTACGTGCGGCTGGCCTTCGCGGTGGCGGCGCACCTGGAACCGGAGATCCTGATCGTGGATGAGGTGCTGGCGGTCGGGGACACCGAGTTCCAGAGCCGCTGCCTGGGCCGGATGAAGTCCGTGGCGGGGGAGGGTCGGACGGTGCTCTTCGTCAGCCACAACATGAAGGCGGTGCGGTCCCTGTGCGACCGTGCGATGCTGCTGGTGGCGGGCGGCGTCAGCGAGGCGGGCGATGTGGACAGCGTGATCCGCTCGTATCTGGCGGGGACCTACTCCGACGCGGCGGGCGACCTGACCCAGATCCAGGATCGCAAGGGCGCGGGCAACG
>JBGTFI010000539.1:0-2027 GCA_041747335.1 Phycisphaeraceae bacterium
AATCGACGCCAACACCCCCCCACCGACGCCGGACCCCGCGCTGCTGATCTACCTCGCGGCGCCCTACACGCCGATGTCCGATGAGCGCCTGGCGACCGCCAGGCAGCGTCATAAGGAGATCATGGTCTTCACCCGAACCGACCAGCCGCCTCTTCCCGACGCGGTGCTCAGGATGGACTGGGGCAGCGCCGGGCTCTACCTGTGGTATGTTGGGCCGCTCTCAGACCCCGACAACGTCCCGGTGGCCCCGCAGACGGCCCCGGACCACGAGCCGACCACCCCACAGGCAACCGAACCTTGAGCGACCCCACACCTTTCGAGAATCCTCAACCGGCGCCGGAGCTCTCCATTGTCGTCCCGGCTCTGGACGAGCAGGAAAACGTCGGACCGCTTGTCGAGCAGGTCCGCCATGCGATCATCGACGAAGGAGTAACCGCCGAACTCATCATCATCGACGACGGCTCGCGCGACGAGACGCCGCAGCGACTCACCGCCCTCGTGCGCAAGTACCCCTGGCTGCGCGTCCTTCGCCGCGAGGCCCCGCGAGGGCAGTCCGCGGCCATGTACGCCGGGATTCAGGCCGCCCGAGGCCGCTTCATCGCCACCCTTGACGCCGACCTCCAGAACGATCCGGCCGACCTCCCCCTCATGCTCAACATGATCCGCAAGGGGGACTACGACATGGTCCAGGGCGATCGCTCCATGAACCGGCGGGACAACATCGTGCGGCGGGTCGGGAGCGTCGTGGGACGAGCTTTCCGGCGATGGCTTCTCGGTGATCCGATCCGCGACACCGGGTGCTCGGCGCGGGTCGTCCGGGCGGAGATCGCCAAGCAGTTCCCCCTTCAATTTAAGGGAATGCACCGCTTCATGCCCGCCTATGCCCGGATGCTCGGGGCGCGGATCATCGAGTCGCCGGTCCACCACCACCCCCGCACCGCCGGGAAGACCAAGTATGGTCTGGGCGTGATGAGCCGGGCGTGGTCCGGACTGATGGACTGCCTGGCGGTGCGCTGGATGCTGCGCCGATACCGCGACACCTCGGCCGCGCCGCTCAAGGAACACCGGCCATGAGGCGCAGACACATGTTCGCCGCCATGGGCGTGATCACCGTGCTCGTGGCGGGCATGGCGTACTACTGGATGGTCGCGGACGGCGGCGACGGCAGCAGCATCAAGATCGCCAACCGGCCCGTGAGCGCCTCGCACGTCCTGCTCACCCAGGATGACGTCGGCCGCATCGCCTACCACGTCACCTGGACCGACGGGCGGCGCAGCTGGATCACTCCCGATGAATACGCCCAGGCGATCTACGACGAGCGCAGCAGCCGCCCGTGGCACTTCGCCTTCCTGAACATCACCTCCCCGGTCGGGATCGCCTGGGTGGCACTGGGGTTGCTGGGGCAGGTGCTCTTCACCGGGCGGATGATCCTCCAGTGGCTGGTGAGCGAGAAACAGAAGCAGTCGGTGGTGCCCACCGCGTTCTGGTGGATGAGCCTCGCCGGGGCCTCCATGCTGATCACTTACTTCATCTGGCGCAAGGACGCCGTGGGCGTGCTGGGCCAGGCGACCGGATGGGCGATCTACGCACGCAACCTCTGGCTGATTCACCGCCACCAACCGCCGGTCGATGGATCGAGTTGAGTCGATCGGTCACTCGTCGCGCAAACGTGCTTCGATCCGCGCGCGATCCTCATCGCGAAGCTGCCTGGCGGGATCGAGGTATTGCGCTGCCGACAGTTCGAGACACCGTCGGTAAAGCTCACGGGCCGCGCCATGGTCGTCCAGCGCCCAGAGCAGATCCGCCAGCGCCAGGTGGTCGGGAAGCGATCGGGGATTGCGCGCAAGGACGGTCCGCCACGCGGCGACGGCGGAGCGAAGCCTGCCCGGCTCGGAAAGCCACTGCGCCGCCTGCTCCTGCACATGCGCGCGAAGTCGCCAGTAGGCCGCCGAGTCCAGACCCCCTGTGAATGCCTGATCCAGCGCGATGATCGCCCGATGGACCGCCGCGCGCGCGTCCCCCGGCCG
>JBGTFI010000540.1:0-5939 GCA_041747335.1 Phycisphaeraceae bacterium
AGATCCGGCGGGTCGTCGAGCGCGGCGGGGTGATCGGCGTGGTGGCGTACAACCGGTTTATCGTCCCGGACTGGCAGCCGGGCGTCTCGCCCCGGGCCGCGGCGTCGCTCGATGCCCTGGCGAACCACATCGACCACATCTGCCAGCTCGCCGGCAGCGCCCGCCACGCGGCCATCGGTTCGGACCTCGACGGCGGCTTCGGCCAGGAAAGCTGCCCCAAAGACCTCGACTCGATCGCCGACCTGCCGCGCCTGGGCGCGGCGCTGAGCGCCCGGGGGTATCGGGATGAAGACGTGGCGCTGATCCTCGGCGGGAACTGGCTTGCGTTCTTCCGGGAGACGCTGGGGGAGGGATCATAAGACTACTTTGGGTCCATTTGCCCCCGCCCGCCATTGCCGCCACAATACGGACTCTATAACCCCACCCGGGCGACCTGCCCGCCGCTTGTTCATGCTGGAGAAAAACCGATGAATCACCGTGTGGAGAAGACCGGCCGATGGATGTTCGCGGCGATGATCGCGCTGGTCAGCGCGGCCGGTGCAACCGAATCGACCCGCGCCCAGTCGGAGCGCATCGAGATCCGTGAAGGCCTGGCCGCCCAGCAGCCCTTCGGCGCCGGCCGGGGACGGGCCGGGGCGCGATCCGCGATCTACAGCGATCCGCTCGAACACCGCCTGGTGCTCGAGGGCGCTTCCTCCATGACGCCCAAAGAAGGCGACATCGCTCTTGAGCGTGAGGGCGAACCCGTCCACTGGCAGAAGGCCGCCATCCTCGAACGCGCCCGCGTGGGCTTCCGCGGCAACGAGCGAGAAGTGACCAACACCTGGGTCGTCGGCCCGTTCGAGGAAGGCGAGAACGGCGTGCCGTCGGCGCGGCCGCTCTTCGGCGGTTGGGTGTACGCGCCGGTCGAGCTTGAACAGGATCAGCTCATGCTTGTCGAGGCCACCGGCTTCGCCGTGGTGTACGTCAACGGTGAACCGCGCGGCGGGGCGATCTATGGCGCGGACTTCGGCATGACCGCCCACCCCGTCCAGCTTCGCAAGGGAACCAACCACCTGCTCTTTGAGGGCGTGCGCAACAGCTTCCAGGCGCGGCTCGTCCCGGCCGAAGCGCCCGTCAGCCTCACCACCGCGGACATGACCGCGCCGGACCTGCTGATCGGCGACAACCAGGTGGTGTGGGTGGGGATGCGGGTCATCAACGGCACCGACCGCTTCATCAAGGGCGCGGCGATCGAGGCGACGGTTGAAGGCGGCCGTACCCTTCGCACGGAGCTGCCGGCGATCGCGCCGATGACCACGCGCAAGGTTCCGTTCAAGGTCGCCCCCGCGCCGAACACCGAACCGGGCCGCGCGGCGGTGAGTGTGAAGCTCGAATGGCCCGAGGGGCATCTGACCGGCGATGCCCGGCCGAGCGAGAGCTTCCACCTGGCGGTGAAGTCGCCCGAAGCGCATCACTCGACGACATTCCTGAGCGACATCGACGGGAGCGTGCAGTATTACGGCGTGTCGCCGGGCGCGATCGAAGGGGATGCGAAGCCGGCGCTGTTCGTCTCGCTGCACGGCGCGGCCGTTCACGCCGACAACCAGGCCCGGCAGTATTCCCCCAAAACCTGGGGGCACCTGGTCGCGCCGACGAATCGCCGGCCGTACGGCTTTGACTGGGAAGACTGGGGCCGGCTCGATGCGCTGGAGGTGTTCGAGCTGGCGAAGGAGCGTTTCAAGCCCGATCCGCAGCGCATCTATCTCACCGGGCACTCGATGGGCGGACACGGGACGTGGCACCTGGGTGTGACGTTCCCCGCGAAATGGGCGGCCATCGCCCCCAGCGCCGGATGGTACAGCTTCTGGAGCTACGGCGGAAAGGAGCGCTACGACAGCGCCCCGCCGCTGGAACAGGTCATCATGCGCGCCGCGGCCGGTTCGGACACCGAGGCGCTCGCCCGCAACTACCTCCACCATGGCATCTACATTCTGCACGGCGACGCGGACGACAACGTCCCGGTCGACCAGGCCCGGCACATGCGCAAGCTCCTGGCGGAATTTCACCCGGACTTCGCCTACTACGAGCGCCCCGGCGCGGGGCACTGGTGGGGTTCGGCGTGCGTCGATTGGCCGGCGATCTTCGAGTTCTTCCAAGCGCGAACGATCCCGACACCCGCCGAGGCCCGGCGCATCGAGTTCGTCACCGCCAATCCCGGCGTCTCGGCGACCTCGCACTGGGTGACCATCGAAACGCAGCAGCGTGCGCTGGTCTTCAGCAAGGTGGTGATCGAGCAGAACGTGGGAGAACGAACCTTCAAAGGAACGACGGAGAACGTCGAACGCCTGTCGCTGGATGTGGCGCGCCTCGCGCCGGAGGGCGAGGTGAAGATTGAACTCGACGGGCAGTCAATTGCCGCGCCCTATCCGACCGGCGAGGGTCGCGTTTATCTTGCCCGCAACGGCGAAGGTGCGTGGTCGCTCGCGGACAAGGCCTCGCCGAAGCACAAAGGCCCGCACCGCGCCGGTCCGTTCAAGGACGCTTTCCGCCACCGGATGATGTTCGTCTACGGCACAGGCGGGACGCCGCAGGAGAACGACTGGGCCTACCAGAAGGCCCGCCTCGACGCGGAGATCTTCTGGTATCGCGGCAACGGCGCCATCGACATCGTCCCCGACAGTGCGTTCACCCTCGAATCGACGCGCGACCGCGGCGTGATTCTCTACGGCCACGCGGAAATGAACAGCGCCTGGGACAGGCTGCTTGGGGACAGCCCCGTGCGCGTCCAGAGAGGAAGCGTAACGGTCGACGGCCGCACGATGCGCGGCGAAGACCTGGGCACGCACTTTGTACGTCCCCGGCCGGACAGCGACGCGGCCTGCGTCGCCGTGATCGCCGGCACGGGCATGCCGGGGATGAGGCTGCTGCACAACCAGCGCTACTTCGTCTCCGGCACGGGCTATCCCGACTGGATGATCCTGCACACGGACATGCTGCGCGACGGCGAAGCGGGCGTCATCGCGGCCGGCTACTTCGGCAACGACTGGTCGGTGCAGACGGGCGAATCCCACTGGCGCGACGCCCAGTCGACCACAGACGCCGCCCACGACCCGCGACCGTAAGGGAGTGGAAAGGCGAACGGAAAGTGGTGCAGGCCCCGGGTGGCACTCATAAGGAGTTGAACCATGCGGCCAATCATCGTGTCGATCGTGTGCGCGCTTGCGCTGCTGACCACCCTCATCAGCACGCGCGCCGAACTCATCCTCGCCGAAGCCGGCCAGAGCGATTACCGCATCGTCATCCCCGCCGACGCCTCGCCCTCGCAGCGGCACGCGGCCGGAGAGCTTCAGCGCTTTCTTATGGAAATCTCCGGCGCGACGCTCCCCATCGCCACCGATGACACCCCCGCCACGGACCACGAGATCATCCTCGGCCACGGATCGCGCCTCGCTTCGATCGCCACGGACATCGACATCGCCGCCCTGGGGCTGGAGGGCTACGTGCTGCGCACGTCGGGCAGGACGCTCCTCATCGCCGGCGGGCCGGCGCGCGGAACGCTCTACGGTGTCTACGGCCTGCTGACGGATCACCTGGGTTGCCGCTGGTTCACACCGGACCTCAGCACGATTCCGAAAATGCAGCGCCTCGTCATCCCCGATCTCGAAGAGCGCATCATCCCCGCGCTCGAATACCGCGAGCCGCTTCTGGCCGACAACTACGATGGCGACTGGATGGCCCGCAACCGCATGAACGGCGCGCGGGCGCAGCTTGAGGAGAAGCACGGCGGTCAGGTCCGCTTCGGCCGGGGCTACTTCGTCCACACGTTCGATCGACTGGTTCCGCCGGATCGGTACTTCGATGAGCACCCGGAATACTTCTCGCTCGTGAAGGGAAAGCGTCTCAAGGATCACTCGCAGCTCTGCACCACGAACGAGGATGTCATCCGCCTGTGCATCGAGGGCGTGCGGCAGGCCATGCGCGAGCAGCCCGATGCGTTCGTCTTTTCCGTCTCCCAGAACGACTGGTACAACTACTGCGAGTGCGAACGCTGTCAGGGGCTGGCCGAGCGCGAAGGCTCGCAGATGGCCCCGGTGCTGGCGATGGTCAACCGCGTGGCCGAGGCGATCGAAGCCGAGTTCCCGGACAAGGCGATCGAGACCCTCGCCTACCAGTGGACGCGTAAGCCCCCGGCGACGATCCGCCCGCGGCACAACGTCATCGTCCGTCTGTGCAGCATCGAGTGCTGCTTCTCGCACCCGCTCGAGACGTGCGACGGCCCGGCGAACGCCGCCTTCCGCGAGGATGTCGAAGCCTGGGCCAAGGTCGGCAACCGCCTGTGGGTGTGGAACTACGGCACGGCCTTCCGGCACTACCTGCTGCCGTTTCCCAACCAGTTCGTGCGCGACCACAACTTCCGCTACTACGCGGCCCACAACGTCCGCGGCATCATGGAGCAGGACACCCACAACACGAAAGACAGCGAGCTGGCTGAGCTTGGCGGCTACATCACCGCCCGCTTCCTCTGGGATCAGAACTACGACCGCGACACCGCCATCAACGAGTTCCTCAAGGCCTACTATGGCCCGGCGGCCGGGATCATCCGCGCGTACATCGACCTCCTTCACGCGAAAGTGATCGATGAGAACATGCACATGGACATCTGGGTCGGCCCGAACGCGAAGCATCTTTCCGAGCCGCTGCTGGCAAAGGCCAACGACCTGTGGGAACAGGCCGAGGAAGCGGCGAAGAGCGACGCCGCGGCGCTCGAGCGTGTGAAGCGCTCGCGCATGAGCATCGATTACGCCATCCTCGAACGCGCCCGCCTGCGCGCCAAGGCCGCCGACGCCACCCAACCCCAGGCTGATGCGCTGGCGAAAGAGCGGTTTACCCCGTTCTTTGAAACCCTCGCCCGAAGCGAAGTCACCCGCATCGAGGAATGGAAGACGCTGGATCTGACCGCGTATCGGGCGGGCCTGGGCGAGGCGCTGGGGGTGGAGTAGGGCGGTAGCGACTTTCTTCGCTTGGCCGGGTGCGGTCACGCACGTCAAAGGCGGGGCTCGCGGACTTACCCCTCCCGACCGCCTACCTCTCACAGAAACTGCCAATCCCCATAGTACAGCGTGTATCCCCACAGCAGGGCGTTGGTAATGCCGTGGGCCCAGACGACGGGGCCCAGGCCTTTGTCGCGGGTGGCGCGGAGGAGCAGGCAGTAGGCGACGCCACAGACGATCGCTCCGGGCCAGTCGCTGGGGCGGTGGCCGACGGTGAAGAGGAGCGTCGAGGCGGCGACGCCGAAGACGCTCAGCGCCCCCAGCGGCGTCCGATGAAACTCCTCGGCGAAGATAACGGGGTCTTTCTCGATGCGGGCCGCCCACTTCGTGTGCAGGAGCGCCTCGCCGATGACCGGCAGGTCGAGGGTGATCTGCGCCAGGCCCCGGAGGGTGCGCTTGGCGCGGTGGAACATGCGCAGCAGCAGGGAGCGGATGAAGAGCTCCTCAAAAAGCGGCACGAGGATGGCCATGCCCAAGAGGCGCAGCGACATGCTCAGCCACCCGATCGCGGGGGAGACATCTTTGAAGAGCGATTCGGCCTCGGGATTGGGGTAGGGGTGGGCGACGTTCACCGGATCGGCCAGCCAGGCGAACAGATTGCGGTGGAACTCGGCCGGACCGACTTCGAGCAGCTTGCCGAAGTTCGCGGTCAGGAAGCCCAGCCAGACCCAGGCGATGACGACGCCCACGCCCACGGGGACGGCCAACCAGTGGAAGCGACCATTCAGCTCCGGGGTGAGCTTTCGATATCGGACGAGAAGGAAGACGATCACGAGGTTGACCGCGAGGTAGATGAAGGGATAGGCGGCCGGGACACGGTCGGCGATCGCGCCGATGGCGGCCAGCCCCGCGAGGAAAACGAAATAGGGCACGGCCCGGGGGTATCCGGGGTTGCTCGCCATCCAG
>JBGTFI010000541.1:0-2244 GCA_041747335.1 Phycisphaeraceae bacterium
GGCGGGTACGCGCAGGTTGTGCATGGCGACATGGGTTCGGTCTATCGGCAGATGGTGCGGTCCGGCTTCGCGCCGGGGTGGGAGTGCCCACCCCCGGTGTTCCGCGCGACGCTCGCCAGCCGTTTCGGTCAGCCTGTGGAGATGGACGATTTCCCCGGCGATATTGAACCCCTGGGGCTGGCATATGCCGACAGTCTCAGCCCCTCGACGCTCACGCTGCTGGCGCGCGTCGAAGGCCGGCCGGTGGTCGTCTTCATGGACCGTGCGTCGCGCGCGCCGTCGGAGACCGCTTCGTCCACGCCGGGGCTGCACCTGCACCGAAAGGTCGTCGGCGAGGTCGTGCTGCTCGAACTCTCGCCGCTCGATCACCCGCGCGTCATCGAACATCTTCGCGCGCCCGATCCTTCCTGACCGTTCATTTTCGTCACATGGCTCTTCGGTGGATGAGGCCCGGCGCTCCAGGCACGCGGGCGTTGATCCGAAGCGCCTGCAATGAATCGCCGCGCTGCCTACATGTGTGATGGGACGGGTTTCACGCTTGCCCGCCTGTCGCACCTGATGAAGGAGAATCCCATGAGAAAAGCCGAGGTTTTCGCGGCCACGACCATCGCGCTCGCCGCTCTGCCCGCGCACGGAGCGCGGTTGTTCAACCCCATCCCCGAACCGATCGCCACCAGCGCCACCGCCGTTCATCTCACCCCCGTCGCCACCGGGCTGACGGCGCCCAACCTGCTGACCTTCGCGCCCGGCGACGCGGCGAACCGGCAGTTCGTGGTCGATCAGACGGGCGAGCTGTGGGTGATCAAGGACGGGATGCTGCTCGACACGCCCTTTATCGATCTGAGCACCACCGATGCGCTCGCCCCGGGAAACCACTCGGTCTCCGATCGACCCGGTTTCGATGAACGCGGGTTCCTGGGGCTGGCGTTCCATCCGGGATTCAACGATGCGGGCAGCGCCGGCTTCGGAAAGTTCTACACGTACCACAGCGCGAACGTGGGCGACCCGGCCGACTTCACCGTGGAGCTGCCCGACGGCGCTGCGTTCAACAGTCAGAGTCTGATCTACGAGTGGACGGTCGACGACCCGGCCGCGGACATCTTCTCCGGCACGAACCGCGAGCTTCTGCGCATCGATCAGCCGCAGTTCAACCACAACGCGGGGATGGTCGGGTTCGGGCCTGACGGGTACTTCTACATCGCGCTGGGCGACGGGGGCGCCGGCGACGACCAGGGCAACGGGCACAGCCCGCAGGGTAACGGGCAGGACACGACCAACGTGCTGGGGACGATCCTGCGCATCGACCCGCTGGACACTTTGAGCGGCGATTACGGTATTCCGGATTCCAATCCGTTCCTGGATGATGCGATGGTGCCCGATGAGATCTTCGCCTACGGGCTGCGCAATCCCTTCCGGTTCAGCTTCGACACCGATCCCGGTTCTGGGGATCACCACCTGATCATCGCCGATGTCGGGCAGAACATCGTCGAGGAGATCAACCGCATCAACATCGCCACCGACGGCGGAGCGAACTTCGGGTGGCGGCTGAAAGAAGGGTCGTTCGTGTTCGATCCCAACGGGGATGCGCCGGGGTTCGTGACGGATGATCCTTCACCGCCCGGGCTGGTCGATCCGGTGGCGGAGTACGACCGGGCGCGGGCGGTGGATGAGCTGGGCAACATCACGGAGGTCGAGGGTATCTCGATCATCGGGGGGTTCATGTGCCGTGGATGCGGGATTTCGGAGCTTGAGGGGCTTTATGTCTTCGGCGACTTCTCCACCAGCTTCGGTACGCCCAACGGCAAGCTCTTCACGGCCGACCTCGACAGCGGCGAGATCGAACGCCTGATGATCGGCGTGGAGGATGAAGCGCTGGGTCTGTACGTGAAGGGCTTCGGACTGGACGCGAACGGGAACCTCTACGTGCTGGGCAGCACGGCGCTGGGTCCGACGGGTCCGACGGGCGTGGTCCTGAGGTTCGTTCCGATTCCCGAGCCCGCGTCGCTCTCCTTGATCGCGGCGGGTGGGATGTTACTTGGCCGGCGTAGCCGTGGTTAGGGTACACCTCGATCGATCGGTCCTCCGCGTTCGTGTAGAGCGCGACCCTCATCGGCCTCCCTCCGCGACCGCGGGGGGAGGCTGTTTCATGCCGGCCATGCGAACCATGCGATGCCTCACCCCGCCGCGGCGCGCACCATCTCAGGCACGGCCGCCCGCAGCGCGTGGACGACCGCATCGGGCGGC
>JBGTFI010000542.1:0-5682 GCA_041747335.1 Phycisphaeraceae bacterium
CGGTGGCCGCGGCGCGACGGGGGCGTCGAGCGGCTCTCATTTCAAAGATCTTGAGCACCAGGTCGCCCGCAGCCTGGGCACCAAGGTTCACATCAAGCGCGGCCGGCGCAAGGGTTCCGGGACGCTGAGCATCGACTTCTACTCGGTCGAGCAGTTCGATACCCTCCTGGGCCGGTTGGGCGTGACGCTGGAATGATCGCCAACGGTGGGGCGGGCGTCCCGCCCGCCTCCGCGGCGCAGCCGCGGATCTCCGTCCGTGATGCGCTGTAACTACTTGGTATTTCAGGCCTTCGGCCTGATGGCGGGCGGGACGCCCACCCCACTGGTTCAGCCCGATGTCAGCGCGAGCGCTGTTCAGATCCTCGCCACGTCTGGTTTCCTGGAGACCTGCTATCATGCCCCGCCCGATTCCCGCCTCCTGACCTCTGACTCCCTTGGTATGAAGCGTTCCGCCGGCCAGTTTGTCTCGAAGACCACCGGTACGGTGACGGAGCTGGAGCCGGGGACCGCCCGGCCGGTGGGGGAAGGAGTGTCGCGGAAGGAGCTGTCGGGGCGGCTGGCGGGGTTGACGCTGTGGCAGCAGGTGCTGGTGCTGGCGTTTTGGCCGCTGCTTGAGCAGCTTATGAGTTTTCTGGTGGGGACGGTGGACATGGCGCTTGCGGGTCGGCTGGAGCCGGAGACGGCGGCGCAGTCGGCTGCGGATGCGTTGGGGGTGGCTGCGTACTTCGGGTGGCTCATGAGCCTGTTTCATTCATCGGTGGCGGTGGGGGCGACGGCGTTGGTGGCGCGGGCGATCGGGGCGCGCCATAAGCGCTTGGCCAATGCGGTTTTAGGTCAGTCGATGCTGTTATCGGTCTTTTCCGGGTTGTTCGTGGCGGTCTCGGTTTACTTCGCGGCGCCGTGGATGACCCCGCCGGGGATGACTCAGATGGCGGAGCGCTGGGGGGTTCTGTACCTGCGGATGGTGGCCTTGGTGGCGCCGGCGAGTGCGGTGCTGCTGGTGGGGACGGCGTGTCTGCGCGGGGCGGGGGACACTCGAACGCCGTTCATGGTGATGGTGGTGGTGAACCTGGTAAACATCGGGGCGAGTCTGCTGTTTGTTCATGGTCCCGCGCCGATCGGGGGACATGGCGTGGCGGGGATCGCGGCCGGGACGCAGCTTGCGTGGATCGTCGGTGCGGGGATGACCTTGTGGATGCTGGGGCGTGGGAGGGTGCTGAGGCTGCGGAAGCATCGCCTTCGGCCGCACGCGCACACGATCCGGAGGATTCTGCGCGTGGGTGTGCCCAATCTGCTGGAGGGGGTGGGTGCGATGTGGCTTGGGAACTACTTCATTCTGGTGATTGTTTCGACGCTTGGGGTTCCGGGTGCGGTGGGGGCGCACATGATCGCGATCCGGGCGGAGTCGTTGAGTTTTCTGCCGGGTTTCGCGATGGGGATCGCGGCGGCGACGCTGATGGGTCAGTACCTTGGGCTTGGGGATCCGGATCGGGCGCGTCGGGCGGTGATGCTGTGCTGGTGGCTTGCGGCGGCGTTCATGGGTGTTCTGGGGGTGACTTTCATGCTGTTTCCGGGGGGGTACATTTTTCTGATGACCGATGCGCCGGGTCTGACGGAGCTTGCGACGACGCCGCTGATCATCGCGGGGACGGTGCAGGTGTTCTTCGCGGCGCAGATGGTTTTCGGTCAGGCGCTGCGCGGCGCGGGGGACACGAAGGCGACGATGGCGATCACGGCGTTCTCGACGCTGGTGGTGCGCGTGCCGTCGGCGTACGTGATCGCGCACACGCTGGGTTATGGATTGACGGGGGTGTGGGTGGCGCTGTGCGGTGAGATGGTGGTTCGCGCGGGGCTGTTCACCGCGCGGTTTTTTCATGGGGGATGGCGGGGGATTGAGGGTTAGGGGGGGTCGGGGGTCTTGAGTCTGGGGTCTTGAGTCTGGGGTCTGGGGTCTGGGGTGCCATGTCGGGCAAGCCGCGGGGGGGGGCATGTTTCACTTTGGCAGGAGCAATCGTTGGATTGTTAGCGGGATTCTAACACTCGGGGTTGCGGGGGGTTATAGAATGGGGCGATGAATGGGACGATTCTATCGGAGCCTCGGAGCATGATGACACCCCTGGTGCGTTCCACGGAGGCGGGCATGGGCGGGCATGTGTTGCTGGTGGAGGATGAGCAGGACATCCGGGAACTGGTGCGTTACAACCTGACGCGGCAGGGTTTTCATGTGTCGTGCGCGGCGACGGGGGAGGACGGGCTGGAGCAGGCGCGGCGGGACACGCCGGACCTGGTGCTGCTGGACCTGATGCTTCCGGGGCTCGATGGGCTGGAGGTTTGTCGTCAGCTCAAGCGTCAGGCGAAGACGAGCGGGATCCCGATCGTGATGGTGAGCGCGAAGGGGGAGGAGCGCGATGTGGTGGCGGGTCTGGAGCTTGGCGCGGATGATTACATCACCAAGCCGTTCAGTCCGAAGGTGCTTCTGGCGAGGGTTCGGGCGGTGATGCGGAGGAAGGGTCAGGCGGCTGCGGATGAAGAGACGCTGCTGCATCGTGGTGAGCTGTCGATCGATCCGGGTCGTCATCAGGTTCGGACGGAGTCCGGTGAGACGATCGAGCTGACGCGGACGGAGTTTCGGATTCTGCATCTTCTGGCGCGTCGGCCCGGGTGGGTGTATACGCGGGGGAAGATCGTGCTGGGGGCGCAGGGGTCGGATGTGGCGGTGACGGACCGGTCGGTGGATGTGCATATTGTTTCGCTGCGACGAAAGCTCGGAGAATGCGGGCGGCTGATCGAGACGGTGCGCGGGGTGGGGTACCGGTTCAAGGATGAGTGAGCGGGGGGGATGATGAGAGCATCAGCGCGGGTTTGCTGCGCCCAGGCCCGGCCGCGGGGTCTACGGCCCATCCTCGCTCTTTGGTTCGAACCGCACCGTGAACTCCGCCGACTCGCCCTCCAACCGCGCATCGAGCAGGCGCACGTTGCGCTGGCCGTCGTAAGGCATCACGGGATCAAAGCGGTAGCTGTCGAGCTGGTCGATCATCGTCGCCACTGCTTCGGCGGCCGGGTGCGAATCGTTTTTTCTCATATGCTTCGCCACGGAGCGGATCGGGATCGGAAGCCGCCCGGCTGAGGCCCCGTCGAGGAGCACGCGTGCCCGCCCGTCGTCCTCGAAGCCCAGGCGGAAGTAGACGCTCACCACCTGCCTGATTTCGGGCGAGTTGTATTCAAAGCCCAGGACGAAGCGTCCGTCGTTGACATCGATCACCGGGTTCGCGATCGCGCGGGGCAGTTCCTGACCCGCGCCGCGGAGCGCCGCGTCCAGGTGCGTCATCACCCAGGCGCGCAGGCGGTCGCGGTCGAGGGTGATCTTGCGAGGATCGCTGGGCTGGGTCATGTAGAAGCCCGCGCGGCGCGGCGGGGGCGTCTGCGCGGTTCCGGGGGGATCCTCCTGTGGTGGATCACTCGCCTCGTCGGGATCGTCCCCTTGCGGCGCGGCGTTGTGCCTCACGCCCGAGTTCTCCGCGTCGATCGCGGTGAGCCGTCCGAGCTCGAGATGAACCGAATCGGCCAGCGCGCGAAGCTGCTCGGGCGAGTGGCTGCGTTGGAACTCGCGCGTTTCGCGCCAGTAGCGCGGTTCGGCGCGCCACAGCCAGAACGTGACCGCCGCGGCCATCGCCAGCCCCAGGAGCGCTCCTTGAAGAATCCGTCGGGTGCGCGGCTGAGCACGGAATGCGCGCCAGAGTCCCTGAGGAAAGCGTTGCATCGGATGATCGTAGCCCAGGGAGCCTCAAGGCGTCGCCGCGGCCAGGTACACCCTCATCTCTTTAGTCTTCAATCGAAGGCTCTCCTCACTTCTTGACCGCCAGGTACGCCAGGTGATTCACCGGCGAGATTCCGCTTCCCAGCCCGGTGGTCTGGCGTATGGCCTCGCTCACGACGTTCTTGGCCTGTCGCACGGCGGGCTCAAGCTCCAGCCCGCTCGCGAGACCGGCGGTGATGGCCGCGCTGAAGGTGCACCCTGAACCGTGGGTGTTCTCGGTCGGGCGCCAGTCGCTGACGATTTCGTGGAGGGTTCTTCCGTCGTAGAGCACGTCGACGGCCTGGCCCTCCTGATCGTTGGGCCTGCGGATGCCCTTGACGATGCAGGCGCGCAGGGCGAACTTGCGGCAGATGCCCTTGGCCGCCTCACCGGCTGCGAACACATCGGCGATCGCTTCGCCGCGTCCGAGCAGTCGGGCGGCTTCGCGGCGGTTGGGGGTCACCACGGCCGCGAGCGGCATGAGCTTCGTGCAGAGCGCGGACACGGCCGCGTCGTCAATCAGCGAATCGCCGCCCTTGGCGACCATGACCGGATCGACCACCAGCGGGTAGAGGTTGTGTCGTTCGATCGCCCGCGCGATGATCTTGACGTTCGCCGCGTTCCCGACCATGCCGACTTTCGTCGCGGCGACTTCGAGATCGCCGGCGACCGCGTCGATCTGCTCTTCGATCCACGATGGATCCAGGACGTGCGCCGCCCGCACTCCTCGGGTGTTCTGCGCGGTGATCGCGGTGATGGCGACGGCGCCGAACACGCCCATGACGGCGAAGGTCTTGAGGTCCGCCTCGATGCCCGCGCCGCCGCCGCTGTCGCTGCCGGCGATGGTCAGGGCCACCGAGATTCCAGGGGTCGTCCGGACTTGTTCCGCCATGCACGGATTCCTTTCACTTGCCCGGGGACGATCGCGCGGGGAGCAAGCGGCCCGGGCGGGCAGGCCACACTCTAGCGATTCACCCCCACGCGGCAACAGAGTAAGCGGAGCGCCGAGACCCTGTAGAACGTCCGTCCGCGGGAGAGCCGGGCGCGGTGAAGCGCGGATGTCGCGGACGGCGCGACTTGATCGCCCTTCACTTGCCGAGCCAGAAGTTCTGCACCGCCCAGGCGGCTGCGCCCAGCAGCGCCAGAACAAGAAGCACCTTGATGAACTGTCCGAGCTTGCCCTTGGAATCGCCTTCGCGTTTGGGCTTGGGCGGCTGGTACTTTTTCCCCGTGGCGGGAACCGCCCCGCACTTGACGCAGACGGCGGCGTTCGCAGCGACCTCCGCGCCGCAACCGGCGCACTTGGCCTTGGGCGGATCCTCCTTCTTGGGCATCTCGACCGCCAGCTTGTACGACCCCTCCGAGTCGAACATGCTGTCTTCCTGCTGGGACTTGAGCTTGGCCGGTTTGCCGGCCTTCGCGGACTTTTCGGTCTTCGCGGGTTTTTGCGCCTTCTCCGGCGCTCCCCCGTCCGGGGTCCGGGGAAACGAGAGCACCTGCCCGCACTTGCACTTGACGCGTTTGCCCGCGAGCTTTTCGCTCCAGCGGTACTTCGCGCCGCAGGATTCGCACCTGATCTTCGTTGATTGCGTCTCGCTCAAGTCACTTACCTTATGAAAATGACGCGACTTCAGATCCTCAGCCCGGTTTGGGGGCATGAGTATACCACCACCGGCCGCAACCTTCGCACCCCAATGCGATGAAAAGATCCCTTTCAACAGGAGGACAGGCATACAATAGGGAAGGCCGAGCGGCGCGGCCTCCATCCCTCGAAACGCTCAGGAAGCCCGCGATGTCCAGCACGTCCACCCCAGCGAGTTGGGTTCGGCCCGCCGCCGTCGCGGGCAGGTTTTATCCCGCGGCCGCCGGTGAACTGGCCGCGGCGG
>JBGTFI010000543.1:0-7329 GCA_041747335.1 Phycisphaeraceae bacterium
GCCCTGTCTGGGCGGCCGCGTCCGGCGGTACGCGGAGCGCCGCGCGGCCGTCGCCTCGGACGGTTCTCATCGCCGCGGCCCTCTACGGATGCTTCATTCTCTGGCAGCTTTTCTATCCGTTTGATTTTCAAGCCGGGTCACTGTCGCATTGGCTGGCGGATCGGGAGGTTCCCAAGCTCAGCACGGTGGCGAACGTGGCGCTTTTTGTCCCGCTGGGGCTGCTGCTGGGGTGGTCGGTGCGGCTTCGCGTCGGTTCGTGGTTCGCGGTGATGGTGATAGCGATCCTCTTGGGCGCGGGCCTGAGCGCCGCCGGCGAGGCGGTGCAAGTATTCCTGCCGGACCGTCACAGTTCGATCATGGACCTGGGAGCGAACAGCCTGGGGGCGTTTCTGGGCGCGGTGGCGGGCCTGGCGGGCTATTCACGTCTTAATGGCCTGTGGCGTCGCACTTGCGGCAAGCTCGATCCGCTGCCGCGCATGCGGCGGACAATGTGGTGGGTGGGCGCGCTGTTGCTGGTGCGCCTGTATCCGATGGACCTTTCACCGGAGACGTTCTACCTCAAACGACAGACATACTTTGAATCGCGGGAACTGATCCGTCCGTTCGCGCGATCACTGCATTACACGGGGCGCGGCGCGGATGATCCGGCGGCGCGCTTGGCTGCGATGCAGGAGCTGGCGGGCGTGGCCACGACGTTCGTGATGTTTCTTCCTGCGGGGTTCCTTCTTGCGGCCGGTGTTCGCGAGGCCCGTCAGCGCCGGGGCGGCCGGCGAAGCCCGATGGGGCTTACGCTGGCGGTCGGTGCGGGGCTTGTCATCGGCACGGAAGCGGCGCAGTGGCTGGTCAAGAGCCGGGTGCTGGACACCACGGAACCGCTTGCGGGGTTGGTCGCGGTGGTGCTGGGCGTGCTGGGAGAGAGCCTTTGGGAGCAGGTGCGCCGCCTGGACACGACCCAAGGCATCGGGAGACGGCGGTAGACAGCTCGGCACTCGACCGCCCACAACGCCCAACGCAGAACCCACAACACACAACTCGCTCAGTGGTACTGGCGCACGACGCCGATGACCACGCCCTGGATTCGGCAGCCCTTGGCGGCATCGACGAAGATCGGTTCATAGGCTTCGTTGGCAGGTTGGAGGCGGATGCGTTTTCCGTCGCGGTAGAACTTCTTGAGGGTGGCCTCGCCGGAATCGAGCAGGGCGACGACGGTCTCCCCGTTGCGGGCCGATTCACGCTGCTCGCAGATGACGAAGTCGCCGTCGCAGATCTGTTCGTCGATCATGGAGTCGCCGCGCACTTTGAGGACGAAGATCCGTGCGCTTCGCCCGGAGCGCGTGGAAGGGGGGGTAAAAAGATTCTCAAGGTCGAGGAACTCGCGGTCCTCGACGGCGTCGATGGGCGATCCCGCGGCGATCGCGCCGACCAGAGGCAGGCGCGAGCGCCTTTCCTCATCCGGCAGCCGCAGCGAGGGTGAAAGATCCAAAGAGCGAGCCTTGTTGGGCTTGCGCACCAGCGCGCCCTTCTTGATCAGCGCCTCGACGTGTTCGAAGACGGTGACCTTGCTGACGCCCAGTTCGTCGGCCAGTTCCTGCATGGTCGGGGAATAGCCTCGTGTGGTGCGGATGTCGCGGATTCGGGTGAGGATCTTGAGCTGCTTGGGGGTGAGGTTCATGGGATGGGTCCGATAGGGGTCGAAGCGCCAGGGCGCAGGCATGGCAGGTCTGGGCGGCATCGCGCAGGAATCGCTGCTGGGCGCGCAACAGCGCGACCGAGGCCGCCAAGTCTGCGGGGGAGTGGACGGGGGGATTCAGGGCGATCGCGAGGGGCCTAGGTCGAACGACGGCGGGTGCATAGGTCGGGGGCGGGACGGGTTCGACGGGGATGAATTGATCCTCTGGCCGCTGATTCAGCGTTCGGCCGCCCATTTCGCGCCGGGGATGGCGTCGTGCTGAAGAATCGGATTCATTGCGGCTTTCCGCCGCGGGATGGACGATCCGGGCAAGCCGCCCGGCCTGGGGGTAGTACCCGACGCGGTAGTCTCCACCTGGGCCGAGCATGACAAGCGGTTGGGTCATGGTATTCCTCATGATCTAGCGGTGGCGAGTGGGGGTTCACCCCATATGTGGGGCAGGTGGGGGTGTCTCCGCGTAGTCATTCGGCCGGTCGATGGCGCGGTCTTGAAAGATTCGGCGAGATTCTGTTTGGTGAATGTTACACTATCGGAGGGCGAACGTCAAGGGGTTTTTTCATGCGATCGGGCGACCGCGGTTGACGCGATGGAAAGTGCCTCGTAAAGTTGGAATCATGATGCATGGCCTCTTCCTGCTCGATGCGGACCTCGCGGCGCTGGCCCTAGCGCCCGGTTGCGACATCGGATAGGGACGCCGTCTGAAGCATGTGATGCTTATCTGGACCCCGTCCCGGTTCGGCCGCGGCGGGGTTTTGTTTTTATCTGAATTGTTCGGGAAGCGGGAGGCGGGTGGACGAAGGTAACGACCAGGGAGCCTCAATAAGAGCAGGAAGGATACGACGATGAGCCAGGATAAGACACCGATCCGCATTTTCGATACGACGCTGCGCGACGGCGAGCAGAGTCCGGGCGCGAGCCTGACGGTGGGCGAGAAGATCGAGATCGCCCGCCACCTCGAGGCCATGGGGGTGGACGTGATCGAGGCGGGGTTCCCCATCACCAGCGTGGGGGATTTCGAGTCGGTGCGGACGGTGGCCGGGGAAGTGACCGGCTCGATCGTGTGCGGTCTGGCGCGTTGCGTGCCCAGGGACATCGACCGCGCGGGCGAAGCCCTTTCCGGGGGCGTGCGCGGCCGGAACAACCGCATTCACGTCTTCTGCGCCACCAGCAGGATTCACCGCGAGCACAAGCTCAAGCGCGCTTTCCAGGAAATCATCAAGCTGAGCGTCGAGAGCGTGC
The DNA here is from genome assembly GCA_041747335.1 of Phycisphaeraceae bacterium. Taxonomy (GTDB): domain Bacteria; phylum Planctomycetota; class Phycisphaerae; order Phycisphaerales; family Phycisphaeraceae; genus JBGTFI01. Next base: position 2,930 of record JBGTFI010000543.1, read on the forward strand.
AACGGGCCAGGCAGTTCGTGGACGATGTGGAGTTCTCTCCGGAGGACGGCTCGCGCACGGAGCTTGATTACCTGGTGGAGATCACCCAGGCGGCGGTCGAGGCCGGGGCGACCACGGTGAACATCCCCGACACGGTGGGGTACGCCGTGCCGACGGAGTACGGGCACATCTTCGCGTACGTGCGGGAGAAGCTGCCGATGCTCGATGAGCGGGGGGTTTATCTTTCCGCGCACTGCCACAACGATCTGGGGCTGGCGGTGGCGAACTCGCTGGCGGCGGTGTCGAGCGGGGCGCGGCAGGTCGAGTGCACGATCAACGGCATCGGCGAGCGGGCGGGCAACGCGGCGCTGGAGGAGATCGTGATGGCGATCCGCACGCGCGGGGATTACTTCTCGAAGTTCCAGACACGCATCGACACGCGGAAGATTTACCCGATGTCGCGCATGGTCTCGACGATGACCGGCCTGTACGTGCAACGCAACAAGGCGGTCGTGGGAGAGAACGCCTTCGCCCACGAGGCGGGCATTCATCAGGACGGGATGCTCAAACACCGCGGGACGTATGAGATCATGGACCCTCGGGAGATCGGCGTGCCCGAGAGCCGGCTGGTGCTGGGCAAGCACTCGGGCCGGCACGCGTTCCGCGAGCGGATCACGATGCTGGGTTACAAGCTCGATGACGCGGCGGTCGAGAGCGCGTTCGAGCAGTTCAAGGCGCTGGCGGACAAGAAAAAGGACGTGTACGACGAGGACATCGAGGCGATCCTGGACCAGCAGCTTTCGGGGGATCGCCCGCTGTGGGAGCTGGCGCGGTTTCAGGTGACCAGCGGCACGGGGATGATCGCCACGGCCACGGTGGTCCTGCGCGACACGTCCGGGACCGAGCGGATGGACGCGGCGACGGGGGACGGCCCGATCGACGCGGTTTACTCGGCGATTCAGCGCATCACCGGCATCACGGTGACGCTCGAGGAGTACCAGAGCCGCGCGGTGACGGGCGGGAAGGATGCGCAGGGCGAGGCGCAGGTGACGGTGCGCCATCACGATCGCAAGGTGCGCGGGCGGGGGTTGAGCACGGACGTGATCGAGGCCGCGGCGCGGGCGTATCTTTCGGCGATCAACAGGCTGAAACTGCCCAACGGGGAGAAGCAGGTGGCGGCGACGACGCTGGTGGAGGGGCCGTAGCGGGTCAGTGGGGCGGGACGCCCGCCCCACTGAGATTCAGCCGCTTTTCGAGGCGCCGGCGGGTTGGACAGGTCGGTCTGTGAGGATTGGGTAAAGTCGGCCGGCCGTGGTGCGGTGGGCGAACACGGGGATTCAACCGATACTAGAATGGGATACGATCGAAGCTCGCAACCTCTGGGAGAGAGCGCATTGAGCAAGACCGGCAAGCCGTCATCGAAGGGAGAGGTCAAGTCGTTCGTGCTGGATACGAACGTGCTGCTTCACAATCCGGCGTCCTTGTTCATGTTCGCGGACAACGAGGTGGTGATCCCCTTCGCGGTGCTGGAGGAGCTCGACCGCTTCAAGAAGCAGAACGACGATGTCGGCCGAAACTGCCGTGAGGCGATTCGTCACCTCGATCGTCTGCGCCGCAAAGGGCATTTGAGCGAAGGGGTGGCATGGAACGGGAAGGGGGGCGTGATCCGTGTGGAGTTCGCCGAGGAGCACCGCCCGGCATGGCTGAAGAACGAATCGGCCGACAACCGCGTGATCGGTGTGGCGTGGGCGCTGGGGCAGCAGGGCAAGCACGCGATCGTGATCTCCAAGGACATCAACGTCCGTCTCAAGTCCGACGGGATGGGGATCGAGACGCAGGACTTCGAGGCGCAGAAGGTGGATGCCGACCGGCTTTACAGCGGGTACACCTCGATCGCCACGCCCTCGGAAGTGATCGACCGGCTGTACCGCGAGAAGCAGCTTCCGCTGGAGGAGATCGCGCCGTATCTCAAGACGGTCGACGAAGAGGGCGAGGAAGTTCCGGTTGAGCTGTCGGATAATGAGTTCGTGCAATTGACGGACATGGCGGACACCTCGCACAGCGGGTTGTCGCGTCTGCTGGCGGACACGGGGCACCTGATCCCGGTGCATGGTCCGCGCCGGCCGGTGTTCGGGATCATGGCTCGCAACGTGCAGCAGACGATGGCGCTGGACCTGCTTCTGGATGACGAGATTCAGCTCGTGACGCTGCTGGGCTCGGCCGGGACGGGCAAGACGCTGCTGGCGATCGCCGCGGGGATGCAGAAGGTCTTCACCGAGGAGCGCTACGACAAGCTGCTGGTCGCCCGGCCGATCATGCCTCTGGGGCGCGACATCGGGTATCTGCCAGGGACGAAGGACGAGAAGCTCGGCGCATGGATGCAGCCGATCTTCGACAACCTCAGCTACCTGCTCTCGACGCGCGGCGCGGGGACGCAGCACGCCGAGAGCAAAAGCCCCGAGCAGAGGATTCAGAGCCTGATGGCATCAGGGCGGCTGGTGCTCGAACCGCTCACGTACATCCGCGGGCGGTCGATTCCGCACCAGTTCATCATCGTGGACGAGGCGCAGAACCTGACGCCGCACGAGGTCAAGACGATCGTCTCGCGCGTGGGCGAGGGGACGAAGATCGTGCTCACCGGGGACGTGGGCCAGATCGACAACCCGTACCTCGATACGGCCTCGAACGGGCTGGCGTACACGGTCGAACGGATGCGCAATCAGCCGATGGTGGGGCACGTAACACTTGCCAAGAGCGAGCGGAGCGAACTGGCGTCTCTGGCGGCCGAGCGGTTGTAATGAGTCGATGGGAACCCCTTGTTTACGCGCGTGGCTCGTCGGGGGCCGCTTCGATGGCGTCGGCGAGGTGGGCCATGAGCTGGTCCCAGCGATCGGTGGTGGCGGGCCATTCGTACGCCAGGGCGTCGGCCAGCGCGAGGGTGTCGTTGTCGGTGATGAGCTTTTTGAGCTGCTGAAACTGCGCGAGCAGGTCGTTGACGAGCGTGGTGATGGGGGTGTCGTCGAAGGTGACGGCGTCGAGGTCGAGGTCCACCAGCAGTGAGCCGTTGAGGACGGCCTGCTGGGCCTGCTGCCAGGCGCTCATGGCGAGGCTGATGCGCTCGAGCGCCTGCGCGGGATCGTCCTGCTGGAGGAGGTCGGCGGCCTGGGACTGCGCGGCCGCGGCCTGGGAGAGGAGCAGTCGGGCCTGGCGGATGGCATCGGCGGCCAGCTCGCGCGGGTCGGCAGAGTGAAGGCGAAGCTCTTTGCCCTCCAGGGCGGTAGAGCGCTGCTCGCGCAAGCGGTCGCCGGGGATCCGCTCGCCGTCGAGCTGCACTTCGACGATGAGGCGGTGCTTCGCGTGAAGCTCCCTGCCGGCGGCGTCGAGCGCGTCGCCCAGGGAGTCGGCGGCGATGTCCAGCGGATGATCGTCGAGGTAGATGGGCATTGGGGGGATGATAACGCGGATGCGGCGATCGAGCGATGCGAGTCGGCCGACTTCGCCGCGATGGGTTCATCGCGCCGCCCGTTTCATCGTCGCGGTTAAGATGCCTTAGTATGGAGCGATGAAGGCGAACGATGAATCGCGGCGGCCTCGGATCGTGGTGCTCGATGGGCACACGCTCAATCCGGGGGATCTGGACTGGTCGGAACTGGCGGCGCTGGGGGAGCTGACGGTCTACGACCGCAGCGGGGAGAAGGTGGTGGAGCGTGCGGCCGGGGCGCCGATCGTGCTGACGAACAAGGAGATGCTCGACGCCCGGCGGATCGAGAAGCTCCCGGATTTGCGCTACATCGGGGTGCTGGCCACGGGGATGAACGTGGTGGACCTGGAGGCGGCGAAGCGGCGGGGGATCGTGGTGACCAACGTTCCGGGGTACGCGAAGCACGCGGTGACGGAGCACGTCTTCGCGCTGGTGCTGGAGCTTGCGAAGCTCACGGGGGCGCATGCGCAGGCGGTGCGCGAGGGGCAGTGGTCGAAGCAGGAGGACTTCTGCTTCACCGTCGGGCCGATTGTTGAACTGGCGGGGAAGACGATGGGAATCGTGGGCATGGGCGCGATCGGGGGGCAGGTGGCGCGGGTGGCGGGTGCGATGGGGATGAAGGTGGCCGCGGCGCATCAGAGGAGCATGAAGGAGGTTTCGATTCCTGGGGTGGACATTGAGTGGCTTGCGCTGGATGAGCTGGTGGAGCGTGCGGACGTGTTGACGCTGCACTGTCCGTTGACGGAGGCCACGCGGGGGATGATGAGTGCCGAGCGCATGGGTCGCATGAAGAAGAGCGCGTTTCTTATCAACACCGGAAGGGGGGCGCTGGTGGATGAAGGGGCGCTGGCGGAAGCGCTGAGGGAAGGCCGGATCGCCGGCGCGGGTCTGGATGTACTCAGCCAGGAACCGCCCCCGGCCGACCACCCGCTGGTGGGCG
>JBGTFI010000544.1:0-13123 GCA_041747335.1 Phycisphaeraceae bacterium
GGCTACGGGCTGGTGGCCGAGGTGGACGGCAACAAACTGACGATCGATTTCGACAAGGCCGGCCGCAAGCGCGTGGTCGACAGCTTCGTCGTGCCCGCGGGCTAGCTTTCGAATCTCTGGCAACCGTGGCCGATGTGCCGGTGCCGCTCGACAATTTTGGTCGGAAGGTCTTAGAAGACATAGATAATCTGTTGGTTGGGAAAGGCCTAAGTCATGTCGATGGCAGCGACGGCCGACGGCGGGAGAGACATGGCGCTGGCTGCGGCCATCCCGGCCAAGGACGCCGGCAAGGCGGCCGGTGGTTTGGAAGCGCGCGAGAAGTTCCTGCCGGTCACGCGCTATGCGCTGATGGACCGGTTGACGCTGGCGAAGAGCTGGCCCGAGGGGGACGCCGTGCAGGCGCGCCGCTTCATGCGCTACCTCGACTATTGGCGCCGGCATTCCTACTCGGCCGAGCTGCTGGACCTGGAGCAGACCTACGAGCCCTTCAGCCCCGACAGCGACCTGCTGACGACGCGCACCTTCAAGGCCGGCGAAAAGCAGGAGATGCAGAAGCGGCTGGTCGAGCAGATGGCGGGCCTGCTGGAGCAGGCGAACTTCGAGCGCATCAATCCCGCGGATGTCAAAGTCATTCTGACCAAGGACTCCCACTACGGCCTCGACCTGCACGTCGACATGCACGCCTTCGAGGAGATCCTGATCTACTACCGGGGTGCGGCCTCGATCACCGAGCGGCGGCGCAGCGCCAAGAAGCTCTATCTGTGGCACGAGGAGGTCGAGATCCCGATCTTCCAGCGCCTGTTCATCCTGTTCAAGCTGAAGCCCGAGGAAGACCGCATCCGCGAGGTGATGGCCGAGCAGCGCGTCGACCGCAAGGAGGCCGAGCGCATCATCAAGCGCCTGCGCGGGATGCTGCCGAAGCCGATCAAGAGCGACTTCGTCTACATGAAGCTGTTCAAGAACATCCCGCGCAGCGACGTCGAGATGATCTTTCCCAACACCAAGGTGCGCTTCCGCCTGTTCGACAAGATCAAGTTCGGCGTCACCGCCGGCAGCGGCCTCGGCATGGGCCTGTTCGGGACCATCGGCAAGATCGCGGTGGTGAGCACCAACCCGATTGCGATGGTCGGCGCGCTGGCCGGGCTGGGCGGCGTGGTGATGGCCTCGCAGCTCAAGAGCGGTTCGCCGACGTACGGGCTGATGTACGAGCTGTACGTCATCGCGGCCGTGGTGGTGGGGGGAACGAGCCTGGCCGGTGGGGATGGCAAGGTGCTCGGCACACTCATCGGCGCGTTCATCATCGCGGTGATCCAGAACGGCATGAACCTCACGGGCATTGAGAGCTACACACAGAAGATCGTCCTGGGCGGCGTCATCCTCGCGGCCGTGCTGCTGGACATGCTCAAGAAAAAATCCTGGCCCTGGGCGGGGAGGATCCGGAAGGTGGCTGGGTAGGGGGGGTATGCTTCCGGGTGCATGACGTGCTGGAACTGGTCGGCGTCGGGGTTGCTCGGGCGCGGCAAAGGTGGGTTTCGCGGACTGACCCCGCCCTAACATGCTCGGCTGGATCCGACCAGCAGGACGCCAATCAAGAGTGTGGCGACAATTCTCATGAGCATCTCTGTTCCATCGGCTGCCCAACGCTCCGGGTCAGCGGCGGCGGCGGCGCGCGAGCGCCGTTCGCTGCATGCTATAGCTAGGATGCACACACTTGTAGCCACTCTCGTCCAATCGCCGCAGGAGCAGGGATGCGAGGGACAGGTGATCCAAGCATCGATCGGGACCGTCGGGCAGCGCCACCTCGTGCCCCCGCGGGTTCCGAATAGCGAGCACAGATCCAGCAAACAGGAACTGAAAGCCCTTTTGCTCGTCGCGCTCGCTCGCCGTTTCCAGATGAGTCAGTTGAATTGCTGGAGATGCATCCGCGAATGCCTGCATCATGAGCTTGAAGCCGGACTCAGCAAGCTTGGAGTGGTATTGAATCTGCTTGTCAATGAACTTGAACGCCTCGAACGTCGCCTGCGCATAGTGGCCGTCATCAAATAGGTCGCGAACGATCGAAGGCAATTCGGGATGTAGGTCCCGTTCGTCGAATGGATGGGTACCACCGACTGGCTGGGAGGGGGCCTCGGTGTGGCGTCCAGCACGGCGGACGATTGCTTCGAAGGCGTGAAGTGCGTTACCCATTCAGCAAGTTCTCGCGGATACCTTTGAAGATTCGATTGTAGGTCTCCTGATCGCCGTCGGCGGGCAGGTTAATCTCGATGCGCACGGTCAGCCCGACGGCTGTGCCACTCGATGCATTGTGCTTCGCGGTCTCATTGGCGTTTTGCACCTGTGAAGGAGTCGCACCCTGATTGCGATCTCTAGTGCTGGGCTTCGCGGGCCGCGTGGCTTGCTTCGACGCGTCCTTCTTTCGCGGCTTAGCTTCCGGAACGTCCTTGTGCCCTGCGAAGCCAGCCAGCAATTGGAAGGTATTCGCTTGCCGCTTGCCTACGATGTCGGTCGTCTGATCTGAGGACCGAAAGAACGTGATGAGCGCTTCTTGGCCGAGTGTCCACGAGGCAGCCCCGTACAATTCGAAGAGATCAGAGTAGGCCTTGGTTACGAGTTCGGCGAACTCCTTGGCAAATACAGAGTCGTCGTGCTGCGTAAAGACCTTCTGAGCTGTGGCCGTGCGCTGGCCCTGGTCGTCGATCATTTCAAGGTGGCGAAGAACGTTGAGGACGTAGCTCTCGTTCTTCGGGGCGTAGCCCAGCTTTCGGATTGTTTCAGCCGTGACCGTTGCCGGAAATGCCCTCCGGAAATGGGTGATCACGTTAGCAAGTCCGCCAATCGCCGAAACGTAGGGGTGCTTGTAAGCCATCGAGTGCGGTCTCCATTGTCATCCGAAAGTAGCGATAGAACAAGCTATCGCAGGCGAAGGCAGACTGGCCGAGTCTACCCGATCCGACGTGCCGAACGAACCGGGTTTCTACTCATTCATGGTATCACCAAATCTGCATGTCATCCAGGGGGTAGCGGTTGGCGGGTTTCGCAGACTCAACCCGCCCTACCGTCTCACACCCTCCGATCCAGCACACGGTACTGCACCGCTTCCGAGATGTGCTGGATCTGAACATCCTCCACACCATCCACGTCCGCGATCGTCCGGGCCACGCGGCGGATCTTGTCGTAGGCGCGGGCGCTTAGACCTAATTCCGTGATCGCCTGGCGCATCAGTTCCTTCGAGGGGTCATCCAGCACCGCGTGGCGGTCGAGTTCCCGGCCGGTGAGGCGGCTGTTGGGCTTGCCCGGCTGGCCGTGGCGCTCGGCCTGCCTTCGCCGGGCGGCCAGCACCTTTTCACGGATTTCGGCCGTGCTCGTCCCGTTCGCCTTGCCGGTGAGCTTGTCGTACGGCACGGCCGGGACTTCGATGTGGATGTCGATCCGGTCGATCAGCGGCCCGCTGATGCGCGAGAGGTACTGATCCATCTGCTTCTGTGTGTAGGCATCGGTGGGTTTGTCCCCCTTGGGTGTGGGGTTCATCGCGGCCACGAGCATGAACCTGGCCGGGAAACGCACCGAGGCGTGGGCGCGGGCGATCGTCACCTCGCCATCCTCGAGCGGCTGGCGCAGCGTCTCGAGCACCGGCCTTGGGAACTCGGGCATCTCATCGAGGAACAGGACCCCATGATGCGAGAGCGATACCTCGCCGGGCTTGGGGATCGATCCCCCGCCGATCATCGCGGCGCTGCTGGCGGTGTGGTGGGGTGTGCGCACGGGTCGCTGGGTCATCAGCGGCTCGCCTTTGGGAATCTGCCCGACGCTTGAGAAGATGCGGGTCACTTCGAGCGCTTCATCGCGCGTCAGCGGCGGAAGAATGCCCGCCAGCGCGCGGCTCATCATCGTCTTACCCGTGCCGGCCGGGCCGATCATGAGGATGTTGTGCCCGCCGGCGGCGGCGATGGTGATGGCACGTTTGGGGGCCTCCTGCCCGCGGATGTCGGAGAAGTCGATGTTCGGGCGGGCGCTCTGGAGCATGGCCTCGACATCGACCTCCGGGTGCGGCTCGATCTCGTGGCGCTCGTTGAGAAACGCGACCACGGTGGCCAGGGAATCGGCGGGGTAGACATCGACGCCGCCCGCGGCGGCGGCCTCGCTGGCGTTGGGAAGCGGGACGATGATGCCGTCGAGCTTGAGTTTGCGCGCGAGGATGGCCAGGTTGATCGCCCCGTTGATCGGTCGCAGGCGGCCGTCGAGGGCCAGCTCGCCGGCGAAGAGCAGTCGGCGGTGCTTCTGCGTCTGGATGACCTGCTCGGCGAGAAGCAGACCGATGGCGATGGGCAGGTCGAAGATCGGCCCTTCCTTACGGATGTCCGCCGGGGCGAGGTTCACCAGCATGCGGGCATCGGGGAAGGGATAGCCGCTGTTGACGATGGCCGAGCGGACGCGCTCGATCGATTCCTTCACGGCCGTATCCGGCAGCCCGACGATGGTGGTTTTGGCCAGCCCGCGGTCGCCGACATCGACCTCGACCTCGCAAGCGATCGGGTCAATCCCCTGCAACACGAAGCTGTGAACCTGTGCCAGCATGGCCGATATTGTAAGGGAAACGTTGGGGCTGCCAAGGGGGGCTAGACCAGGATTTCCCGTGCGCCCTGGGCCGGTCGGGTCACAAACGCTGCCGCTTCGAGGCCTGTTTTCGCGTGATACGCTTCGCAGACCGCCCGCGCTATGCGCTCCGCCTCGGCTGTTCGCACCAGGTTGACCGTACACCCGCCGAAGCCGCCGCCGGTCATGCGTGCCCCGTAGACCCCGTCCGCCGGGCCGAGTTCCTGCGCGAGGTTCACCAGCAGATCCACCTCCGCGCAGCTCACCTCGTAGTCCTCGCGCAAAGAGGCATGGCTGTCGTTCATCAGCCTGCCCGCCGCCGGCCAGTCGCCCGCCTCTATCGCCGCGGCTGCGGCCAGAGTGCGCTCGTTCTCCGAAATGACATGCCGTGCGCGGCGGTAGAGCGCATCGCCCAGGCTCCCCTGTGCCGCTTCCAACATCGCCCCATCGGCCTCGCGCAGCGATTTAGCGCCCAGGATGCTCGCCGCCTGTTCACAATCCGCGCGACGCTTCGCGTATTCACCGCCGGCCAGTTCGTGCTTCACGCGGCTGTCGAGGATCAGCACGCTCACCGCGTGATCGCGCAAGGGCACATAGCGGGCCTCGAGCGAGCGGCAATCCAGCAGCAGAAGTTCACCCTCGCGCGCCGCGGCGGCGATGTACTGATCCATGATGCCGCATGGCATGTGGGCGTATTCGTGCTCGGCCTTCTGGCAGAGCAGCGCTTTTTCAAGGACGGGCATCCGCCGCCCGGTGACCGCCTCGATCAGCGTCGCCGCGGCCACCTCCAGGGCGGCGCTGCTCGAAAGCCCCCCGCCCAGCGGCACATCCGAGTTGATCACCACATCCAGCGCGGGCGTGGCCATGCCGATGCGGGCGCACTCGATGAACACCCCGCGGACGTAGTTCGCCCACGCCGGACCGCCCCACAACGCGGAGGGATCCATGGGGAACTCCGCGCCTGCTCGAAGGTTCTCGCTGTGGAGTCGGATCGCCGGTTCCGAGCGATCCGCCGGCGCCGCGGCCAGAACCGTCCGCCGCTCAATCGCCATCGGCAGCACGAATCCGCCGTTGTAATCCGTGTGCTCGCCGATCAGGTTCACACGCCCCGGCGCCGTGGCCATCCAGCGCGGCGCACGCCCATAACGCTCGTAAAAGAGTCGGGTGACGTCGTCGGTGAGCTGGGAAGGCCGGGTGTCGTTCACGCCGGGATGGTAGCAATTCAGCGGACGTTCACTTTCCCACGACCTTCACCGCCAGCATGGTCGTGTCGTCGACGCCCCGGTTGAGGCCCACGAACCGGCGCATCTCCCAGAAGACATGGTTGAGCGTCTCCTGCGCCGTCGCGCCGGCCGTGTCGCGCATCGCCTGGACGATCCGTTCTCGCCCGAATGGCTTTCCGTCGAAGTTCTGCGCTTCGGACAGCCCATCGGTGTAGAGAAGCAGGACATCGCCCGTCCGAAGGTCCACCACGTCCTTCTGATAACGCTGGTTCGCGTCGATGCCCAGCGCCATCCCTCCCTGGTTGAGACGTCGGCATTGACCGTCGCGCATCAGCAGCGCCGGCTCGTGCCCGGCGTTGCAGTAGGTGAACTTCATCGCCCGTGGATTGAGCACGCCGTAAAACAGCGTCGTGAACTCGCTGTCGAGCGTGTCGCGCGTGAGCTGCACGTTGACACGCCGCAGGATTTCATCCAGGTCGTAGACATCCTGCGCGTACGCGCGCAACGCCGAGCGCACCGACGCCATCAGCAGGCTTGCCGCGATCCCCTTGCCCACGACGTCGCCCACCGCCAGCCCCAGGTGCCCGTCGAGGTGGATCACATCGTAGAAGTCGCCGCTGAGGTCCAGGCTCGGCTCGTACCGCGCGGCGAACTCGAAGCCTGCCAGCGTCGGCAACTGCGCGGGGATCATCCGACGCTGCACCGCCGCGGCCACCTGGAGCTGGCGCTGCACACGCTGGCCCTCGATGAATTCCAGGTCCAGTCGCGCGTTCTCAATCGCCGTCGCCAGAAGGTGAGAGATCGCCTTGAGCAGGTTCATCTCCGATTCCGAGAACGCTCGCGGCCGCTCCGTGTAGATGCGAATCACTCCGATCGCCCGGTCGCGGAACCGAAGCCCCGTGCAGAGGATCGACGCCAGCCCCTCCTGCCTGGAAAACTCCGGGTAGATCACCCTCGGATCCGTCGCCATGTTCTCGACGTACACCACCTCCCCCGCCAGCGCCCGCCGGTAGATCTCGCTGTGCTCGACCGCCACCGGACCTTTGCGCACGTACCGGATCGAGAGGTTATGCACCGCCCGCACGATCAGGTGCCGCCCATCTTCGCCCAGCAGGCGGATGCTCGCGGCCTTGACCCGCATCACCTGCGCCGCGCACCTGGCCGCGGCGTCGAGCACCTGCTGCACGTCACGGTGCCTGGCCAGCAGCGTGCTCAGCTCGTACAGCGCATCAAGCTCACGCGAGGATTGCTGTCCCCGGAGCTGCTGCGCGCAGAGGTGAGCCACCCCGTGCGCGAACGTGGAAAGAAGCTGCGCCGCGGCCGTCCTCCGGCAGTCGCACGCCTCGTCCACCGCTTCGAGCAATCGACCCACCACCGCCTCAGGCACCCCCAGCGACAGCGCCGTGTCGCGCAGGCGATCTCGTGCCGCCGGGGGGATGATCGGACTGCGGCCCAGGCGGTTTGCCCCCTCGAGCGTCACGGAGCCCATGCGCACCCCGTCGATGACGATGGGCGCTTCGAGATAGGCGGTCGCATCATCCGGAGCATGTCCCGCTTCACCGTGCAACGGCGCTTCGTGCCCGTTCATGCCCTCGATCGGTTCGCCGTCCGCGTCGCGGAAGACGGGGGTCAGCCCGGTGGCCGCGACAAAACCATCGCGCAACTCGCGAAGCTGCTCAAGGTCCAGCAGCCGTGTGAGCGATTCACTGCGCATCATATCCGCAAGGGTGGGCATGGACGGTCGATTCCATCACTTCCGCGCCGGCGTGGCGTCGCGGAGATCATAGGCGGGGCGCCCGGTCCGCCGGTGGAGTCCGGACCACCCGTCGCGGGCGACCCCGGAGCAATTGAAGGTCAGGGGTTGAATGGGTCAGGGAAGGTTACTTTTCCGGGGTGGGGGCGGGCGCCTGCCTGCCTTCATCCAGCCAGATGCCGCGAAGCAGCGGGATCAGCACGTCGCCCGGTTCCCGCGCCTGGGCCAGGTCCAGCCCGTAGCGGACGAGGTCCGGCTGATTCATCTGATACCCGATGTAGGCCAGAAGCAGCGCCGGTTCGGCGCGATTCGTGGTGCGGATCATCTGGTCCAGCTCCCCGCGCACCCACTGAAGGCGCTCGACCGAGGGCAGAATCTCCCTCCCGTAGCGCGTTGCGATCAGCTCCGGGTGCTGCTCGAACAGCGCCCGCATCGACTGCGCCGCGGATCGGATCAGCCCCGATCCGATCTGAGAATGCACCAGCCCCACCCGCGCCATCGGATGCCCGGGAATCGCCGCCAGCACCCGGCGATAGCTGCGTTCGGCTGCGAAGAAGTCCCCCGTCGCCATGCGCCCTTCCGCTTCGCGCAGCAGCCCGCTGATGCGGTCATCACGGTTGCCCGCGAGCGACTCGATCGGAGGCAGATCATGGTCAAGCTGCTTCATCAGCTCACCCATCGGACCCATCCGCCACACGGGAACCTGCCCTGCCTCTTCGGCCTGCTCCTCGGCGTCGCCCGGTGGGGTACGCAGGGATTCCGGCAGCAGGTTCTGCGGGCTGGCCAGTTCCGCCAGGCGCGCCAGCGCTTCTTGCCTGCGCGCCTCGGCGTCCGCAAGCTGCTCAGCCGTCGGCGACGCCAGCAGGGGTCGCAACGGATCCGGGACAGCACCCGTCCCCGGGGCAGCCGGACTCGGTTCGGCGGTATTGCCAAGAGGGCCGAGATCGTCTTCCGGCGGAGGGGGAAGCACATCGTCCGCCCGGCGGCGCTCGCGCATCCGCGTCAGGAGGTCGAGGTATACATCCTGTCCAGGCCTCACGTCATAGCGATCCAGCGGGCTGAAGAGGCGCTGCTGGATGGCCGCAGTCCGGTCGCCCAGATCCATCGGTTGGCCATAGGGGGACTGCGGCGCGACGGGCGAACCCAACAGCATCCCGATCTCCGCGCCCGGCTGCCATCCGGGTGGTCCATCCCGCAGCGCCGGGTTGAGGCCCTGGCCTCCACGGATCGAATCGAGCAGGTTCCCCTCACCTTCCGGCAGCACCGGCGGGTCGACCACCGGGTCCGTCAACAGATCGCCGGGGGTGGGTGTGGTCGGAGGGACCATCCCTTCCGTCGGCCGGGGAAGGTTCCGCAGCGACTCGGACAATCCGATCATCCGCGTATCGCGGCTTCGCAGCCCAAAAAGCGGCGAAGCGCGCACCTCCAGCACCTGCCCGGGCGCCGGCGCGAAGTACCCGAACAGCGAATCCCCCTCCAGGCTGGATTTCGGGAGCGACAGCGCGCTGGTGTACGCCATCGGATTCACCACCCCGAATCCCCCCTCAATGCGATTCGCCTGGATCGCCATTGGGTTGAACTGCCCGCTGAACTGATCCGCGGTGGAGGGGTACAGGCGATAGAGCGGCGTATTCAGCGCGCTGCCCGGATTGGCCGCCGCGGCGCCCTGGAAACTCGGCGGCAGGCTCGAAGCCCGGAAGCGGAAAAGATCCGCGCTCCCCAGCGAATCCTGAAACTCGCTGGGCGCGAAATAACCCACATCATCACGGAAAAATCCCAGTCCGCTGACGTTCCCGGTGATCACCGCGTTCTGTCGATTGATGTCCACCGGGCCGATGCGCGAGTTGAACCCTCCGGAATTCACCCCAGGGTTCGCGTCCAGCGCATTGCCGGTGTCCACCTGATACTGCCCCAAGGCCCGCCCCTGGAACGACCCCAGGCCGATCAGGGTCGCCACGCCGATTGCGAGGATGGATGGTGAGCTTCGTTGCATGTCCTGGACTCCTCCGCGGGTGCATTCCCGCCCGCCGGGCCGGGTTCATCGTCCATTATAGGCCGCTCCGCCGTGATCCATCAGCAGATTTCGACGATCTCATACTGCCTGAAGCCCCGGGGGAGATCGACTTTCACCACGTCGCCCACCCTCGCTTTGAGCAGCGCCTCACCCATCGGGCTGGAGGTCGTGACCTCCAGGTGGTCCATGTCGAACCGCCCGCTCGACTCGCCCACGAGCTTGTAAAGATCTTCGGAGTTATCGGTCAGATCCTTGAGCTTGACCACCGAGCCCAGGAAGATCATCCCGTCGGGCACGTGCTCGTTCGAGCCTACGTGCGCCTTCTTGAGACGCTCCTCCAGCCGGCGGATCTCCGCTTCGTTGAGGCCCTGGTCCTCGCGCGCGGCGTGGTAGTCGGCATTCTCCTTCAAATCCCCCAGCGCGCGCGCTTCGGCGATTCGCTGGGATAGAACCGGACGCTTGGCTTTGAGTTCCTCAAGCTTGCGCTCAAGCTGCTCTTTTTCTTCCTGGCTGATCAGTTCCATCGGTTCGGTCCTCACAAGTCCGTTCGTGGCGCGGGTTCGCCGCTCAGGGGCAGCAGCCCGATCCTATTGTAACCACTGATCGGCCGGGGGGGTCGCTTCATTCCATGCCCGCGCCGCGGTGACCCATTATCGGGCAGCTGACGGCGCCCACCACGCACGCAGAACCACCGCTGTCCAGATCACAATCGCCCCTGCCAGCGTGCTCAGAACATGATGACCCCAGGGCCAGGGTGTCCACGTCGCCGGCGGCTCGCAGAGCGCCCACAAGGTCTGAATCGGACTGACCTTCATGAAGTCCCCCAATGCTGCCCGCGGAGCGAGCTCTCCGATCAGCCACATGACCGCCGGTTCGGCCAGGATCAGCGCCAGACACAGCGCCGTGGCGAGCACCCTCCGCATTGGAGAGTGGCCCATCGCCCCCCACGCGACCACGCCCGCAGCCAGCAGCGACGACGCGGCGATCCCCGCGTCAAGCCACAGCGCCTGCGCCGCCGACCACGCCACCCCGATCGTCAGCGACCACAGGACAAGCTGGAACACCGCGAACAGGCAAAGCCAGTCCACCCACACTCCGTAGACAATCGCCAGCCGCGGATTCGTCCGCGCCATCGTCCGGTCCAGGTCTGTCTCCGGGGGTTGGCTCAGTCGGATCGCCGGCCACACCGCCAGCATCCCGATCATGCACGCGACCGTCATTCGCCGGACCGCCGAGATCGACAGTTCCCCGCTCATCGTCGCCATCCAGCTCCCCAGCAGCCACAGGCACCACCCCAGTACCAGCACACGTGGGCGCGGCGCGGGTGCCGATCGTTCATCCGCCTCCACGAGGGGTTCCTCGCCGCCCGTCAGGTCGTCTGGATCAAAGACCAGCTCCCACCAGTCATTGCCGGCTGCGGACGCAGTGTCTCCAGGTGACTGATCCGGCGGATTCTCTGGGGACATTTCCGGGGGTGGGTCGCCGGGGAGGTCTTGAGGGGGTAGGTTCACCACGCCTCAGTGTATTCCGCCGAGCGGATGACGTCGCCCCCAACCGGTTCGCGCTGCCAGACGGCAGCGCCGCTGATGTCGATGATCTTCCCCTGAGCGCCCCGGCGGCTGAGCACCGCCGCGAGTCGGTTGATCTTGGTCCCGGCGTCCGGTTCGTAGGGCGTTTCGGCGTGGGGCGTCAATCCCCACACGATGTGAGCGCTCCGCCGGCGGTCGCGGCCTTCCCCGGTCCAGAGTACCAGTTGCACCCGACCTCGCTCGTCCCGCCCGCTGACGTCGATCGCTTCGAGGTGCTGTGCCAGCCCCGTGGGCGCAAGTTGCGCCACCAGCGCCAGACCGGCGCGCAGATCCTCTCCCGGCCAGGGTTTACCCAATGGACCGGGAGCGCTTGCCTGCCCGACGATCAGCGGCAGACGCAGCGATCGCCACTGCGACGCCGAATACAGCCCCGGCAGCCGCATTCCGTGGGCATCCACCAGGTGGTATCCATCCCGTCCCTCGACCAGGGCCACCGGCCGACGATACGATGCATGGACGATCACCTGATTGAGTGAACGCTGTTCGATCTTGCTCACCAGCTCGACCCACGGGCTTTGCCGAAGCGCTCCGACCGCCCGGCCCAGTGCTCCGGCGTCGAGAGGCCGACCATGAATCTCCGCTGCCACCAGGTCTCGAATGCTCGCCGCCAAAGGATCGTTCATCCACCCCGGGGCATCGGCGAGGACCACGTCCTGCGCCGACACTGCCACCGGCGCCCGACGCCGGGCATAGTCCCGAAGCGCCTCGCGGCTGAACTGCCACCCGTAACCCGCTCCTCCCGCCACCGCGAGTACCAGAAGCAGCTTCACCGCCGCGAGCGTTCGCAACGGATCCCACGGGCGCGGACTCCTCACCGACGAGGGTCTGGACTTTCGTTTTCTGGCGTCGTGTGACCGTAGAAACCAGCTCATGCCTCTTCTCACTCGTTTCATCTCGCCGCATCCCCCGGCAAGTCGGGTTCGGCGGACGGTCCAACCCTTATCGGCAGCGGATGGCGGTTTTCGCCAATCCACGCTCGCCGCGCACCAGGCCCCGGTTGATCCCCGCCGCCGATCGCGGATACTTGACGTGCCGCGACCACCTCCGCTCCGCTCGAAGGGTTTGTCTATGTCCGTATTCGCAGAAGCGCATCCGCCTTCACGGGTACTCATGGGGCCGGGGCCCAGCGATGTCTCGCCCCGCGTCCTCGCGGCCCTGTCGAGGCCGACCATCGGTCACCTCGATCCGGCCTACCTCGCGCTGATGGACTCGATGCGTATACTGCTGCGGCGGACGTTTCGCACGAAGAATGACCTCACCCTGGCGGTCTCCGGGACCGGGAGCGCGGGGATGGAGGCCTGCGTGTGCAACCTCCTCGAATCTGGTGACGAGGCGCTGATCTGCGTCAATGGCGTGTTCGGCGAGCGCATGCGCGATGTCGCGCAGCGCTGCGGCGCGACGGTCCATTCGGTCGAGGCACCGTGGGGGCAGGTGATCGACCCGCAGGCGGTCGCCGACGCCCTCAAGGCTCATCCGCGGTCGAAGCTGGTGGGCATCGTCCACGCGGAGACCTCCACCGGCGCTCACCAGCCGCTCGAAGAGATCTCGGCCATCGTCCACGATGCCGGCGCGCTGTTGCTGGTCGACGCCGTGACCTCGCTGGGCGGTCACGAGCTGCGCGTGGACGACTGGAAGATCGACGCCTGCTACAGCGGGACGCAGAAGTGCCTTTCATGCCCGCCAGGGCTTTCACCCGTGACATTCTCGCCGGCTGCGGTGGAAGTGATCCTTAGCCGCAAGACCAAGGTCCAGAGCTGGTACCTCGACATGACGATGATCTCGCGATACTGGTCGCAGGACCGCGTGTATCATCACACCGCGCCGATCAACATGACCTACGCGCTGTATGAAGCGCTTCGGATCATTGAGGAGGAGGGCCTCGACGCCCGCATCGCGCGACACGCGGCCAACCATCGCGCCCTTCGCGCGGGGCTGGAGGCGCTGGGCATCG
>JBGTFI010000545.1:0-28151 GCA_041747335.1 Phycisphaeraceae bacterium
GCGCGAAGCCGGCGTCACCGGACTGCTCCTGAGCGGCGGAGACCCGGCCGTGCTCTCGCCCATCCTCGCCGCCGAGGGCATCGAGTTCCATCGCTGGCAATGGGTCATGAATCAGCCGGGCATGCGCGAGCTCCGCGAAACCAACCCCGAACTCTTCGTCATCAGCAGGGATGGCAAGTCCTGCGTCGACAACCCGCCCTACGTCGGCTACTACCGCTGGCTGTGCCCCTCGCGCGAAGAGGTCTACGAGCTCCTCCGCGACATGCTCGTGGGCATCGCCAACACCGAAGGCATCGCCGGCGTTCACTTCGACTACATCCGCTACCCGGACGTCATCCTCCCCGTCGGCATTCAGCCGCGCTACAACCTCGTCCAGGACCGCGAGTTCCCCGAATACGACTTCTGCTACTGCGAGGTCTGCCGCGAGAAGTTCCAGGCCCAGGGCGGCGAAGACCCCCTCTCCATGGACGATCCCACCGCCGACCAGGCCTGGCGGCAATACCGATACGACAGCGTCACCAAAGTCGTCAACCGACTCATCGAAGCCATCAAAGCCGCTCAACCCGCAAAGCCCATCACCGCGGCTGTCTTCCCCACCCCCGACCTCGCCCGCACCCTCGTCCGCCAGGACTGGACGAAGTGGAACCTCGACTACGTCATGCCCATGATCTACCACACCCACTACAACGAACCGGTCGAGTGGATCGGCGCCGCGACGAAGCTCGGAACCGCCGCGATCCCGCCCGACCGACGCCTCTACAGCGGCGTCATGTCCGGAACCCTCGACCCCGACGCAATCGCCAAAGCCGCCGAGCTCTCCTTCGAGAACGGCGGGCGCGGCCTGGCGCTTTTCACCTACAACGCCATGAGCGATGAGCACTGGCGCCGCCTGGCCGAGGTCACCCGCCACGCGGGGGCTTGAACATGACGCGACCCCAGCCCCCCAGCCACACGATGGAAATCGACCTCGCCGAATTCGAGAAGCACATCCGCGTGCGCCGGCTGCGCTTGTCCGATTACGATGACCTCGTCGCCATGCAGAAGCGATGCTTCCCCAGCATGCAGACCTGGGGGCGCGATCAGATCGAAAGCCAGCTCGCCCTCTTCCCCGAGGGGCAGATCGTCGTCGAATACGACGGCAAAGTCGTCGCCTCCTCCGCCAGCCTCATCGTCGACTACGACCTCTACTCCGACTGGCACGACTGGAAAACCATCGCCGACCAGGGGTACATCCGCAACCACGCGCCCGACGGCGACATGCTCTACGGCATCGAGATCATGGTCGATCCCGAGTTCCGCGGCATGAAGCTCGCCCGACGCCTCTACGAAGCACGCAAGCAGCTCGTCCGTGAAAAAAACCTCAAGGGCATCGTCATCGGCGGGCGCATCCCCAACTACATCAAGCACAAGGACCAGATGAGCGCCCACGAGTACGTCGAGAACGTCCAGGACAAGACCATCCACGACCCCGTACTCACCACCCAGCTCTCCAACGACTTCGAGCTCAAGCAGCTCATCCCCGACTACCTCCCCACCGATGAGGACTCCGCCGGATGGGCCACCCACATGGAGTGGACCAACGTCGATTACCGCCCCTTCAAGAAACGCGCCATCCAGCCCGTCCAGATCGTCCGACTCGCCGCCGTCCAGTACGGCCTGCGCGCCATCCGCGACTTCGACGAGTTCCGCACCCAGGTCGAGTTCTTCGTCGATACCGCCAGCGACTACCGCTGCGACTTCCTCGCCTTCCCCGAACTCTTCACCACCCAGCTTCTCTCCTTCTGCAACGAAAAGCACCCCGCTCGCGCCGCCCGCCGACTCGCCTCGTTCATGCCGCAGTACCTCGAGCTCTTCACCGACCTGGCCGTCCGCTATCACCTCAACATCGTCGCCGGCTCCAACTTCGTCCTCGAAAACGATTACCTCTACAACGTCGCCTACCTCTTCAAACGCGACGGAACCATCGGCAAACAATACAAACTCCACATCACCCCCACCGAGTGGAAATGGTGGGGCGTCACCGGCGGCGAAAAACTCGAAGTGTTCGACACCGACTGCGGCCGAGTCGCCATCCAGATCTGCTACGACATCGAGTTCCCCGAGATGGCCCGCATCGCCGCCCGCAAGGGCGCCCAGATCATCTTCTGCCCCTACAACACCGATGAACGCGCCGGATACCTGCGCGTCCGCCACTGCGCCCAGGCCCGCTGCGTGGAGAACCACCTCTACGTCGTCCTGGCCGGCTGCACCGGCAACCTCCCCTTCGTCCCCACCTCCGACATCCACTACGCCCAGTCCGCCATCCTCACCCCCGCGGACATCTCCTTCGCCCGCGAAGGCGTCGCCGCCGAAACCACCCCCAACACCGAAATGCTCATCATGCAGGACCTCGACATCGAGCTCCTCCGCCGCCACCGCTACAAAGGCACCACCCAGAACTGGCGCGACCGGCGGAAGGATCTGTATGAGCTCCGCTACAAAGAAGACGGCCAGGAGAGGGTGGTCTAAAACGAGCCGCGCGCGTAAGCAAGCGGAAAGACCCGGAAGCAGGCCCGGAAGTAGCGCGGATGTAGGGTGGGTTGAGTCCGCGAAACCCACCTTCCCCAGCCAAGATTCACCCAAACGCGCGGCATCGCCAGGCGGAGTCACCTCGACGGCTTGCCCGACCAGAACGTCTTTGACATTCAGCGCCGCGTGGCCATATGCTTCATGGTGAAGCTTCCGAACCAGGAGTGACGGGCGATGAACTGGCGGGAACACATCGTACGCGATCCGCACGTCCTGGGCGGCAAGCCCAGGATCAAGGGCACGCGCATCAGCGCCGAATTGGTCCTCGCACGATTGGGCGAGGGCTGGTCCATCGACCAGCTTCTCCAGGCCTATCCGCACCTGCGCACGGAGCAGGTTCAAGCCTGCCTGGGGTTCGCCGCGGCCGCCCTCGCGACCGATGATGTGCTGGACATCCCGCTCTCGGCCGCGTGACGATGAGAATCCTCGCCGATGAGAACGTCGATCGTCCCAGGCCCCCGCCCATGCAGGATCAACCATGACCGCCAAGATGGTGTAATGGCGTCAGGCGAAGCGGACGCACCAAAAAGCATCACCTCCCCAACGAGCCGCGCGCGTGAGCAAGCGGAAAGGGGCGTGTGGCATCGCCGTCACGTAGACTCACGTCGTGCTAATCGATGATCGGAAAAGTAAATCAGCAACGGGTTCTCGGCGCTGTCAGGATGATCGAGAGACTGTCGCGAGAACTGTGCGATCTTGCTTCGAACGGTCTCGATTTGCGCGAGGATGTCAAACTTGTCCTCAAAGGGAATATCGATCGTCCGAAAGTCCTTGTTATCAAAGGGAAGTGGGTCTGAGGTCCGCTTCACATGAATCACCGGCTTCCCAGTGGCATGCCGAACTGCGAGCTCGTAGAACACGTTTGGATTGTGGTATGAGAGGTCTGCGACAACCAGCCGACTCTTAAGGAGATACTCGATAACCTGCTTCGTGATCAGTCCCGGCTGACTGATCTTGTCGGCGCGGACGACCTCCAGTTTCGGCTCCACATCCGCAAGTGCCCGCTCAACGTAGGACGACAAGATAGCATCGCTATGCTTTCGATGCTCCGTGCCCTCTTCACCAATCGGGGCGATGAAAAAGCACACCCGCTCGAAGTCTACTGGCTCCGTCTGATGAATCACAGGCGAGGAGGTCGAGTGCTGAGTCGAAGAGGCCGCCCCATTGCCGGCGATGGCCTCCTCTTCCCGATCAATGAGCCAATCAGCGCCTTCTCGCGTCTGGAGAAGCCCCACAAACTGCGCGTTCTGAACGAAAATATCAACACACGGAGCGCGGTCGCCCTCATCAAGTGACTCGAGAGAGTCTCGCATAACCGCTTTCGCCGGAATTTTGCGGCCGCGAAACCTTTCGTACAACTGCCTAAACGATTCAATGTTCATGATCGCAAGCTTGATGCGCGCACGAGTCCGTTCTGGAGATGGTGTTCCTTCGACCGCCTTTGCACCGTCCGGGATGGCCAACCCGAATTCGTCAGCGGTGTGCGAACCTGTCGTGATGCCGTACTTGCTGGATGCGGTAATCAGGTCCCTCGTTGCCCGATTGATCGGGAGTTTCAGATTCTCGAACAGCGTTGTGCGCTGTACGGGGTGGCCGGACCCGACTCGCTCGACCCCTTCACCAAACCTAAGCGCCTGCTCGAAAGGCATTGTCGGGTAGGGCTTGGCGCCACGGCGACGACCCTTCGAAGCCTTCCTCTTCGCGGCGCGCTTCTTCACCGAAGATCTTTGACCGCCCTCCGACTCGGCGGTGCCGATGTCGTTAGAATCGGAGTCTCGAAGTCCGGATTGTTTCCGTGCCATGCGAATACCCTTGAACGTCCGATCCTGAACCAACCATTATTATTGTATTCCTGAGCGTTCACCGCTGCAATCGCCGCCCGCCCGCGCCAAAGCCCCCGCCCGCCACACCACCCCCCGCCCCGGCCTCTCGATTCCTCCCCTTCGTGCATTCGTGCATTCGACATTCGTGCATTCCCCCCCCCCCCGCGCGCACACCCCCACCCCCCATCCCCAAGAAAATCCCCCCAAACCCAAACTCCCCTAACTCCTCCCCTCTCCGTGCCTTCGTGCCTCCGTCCCTTCGTCCCTCCCCCGCCAATATGCGCGCAAACCCACCCTTTCCGCCATCAGTGAAGGGCCAGCCAAACTCGCAGGATTGCCCGCTTCAGGGAGAGGCTCAATGCGACGAAGGTTGTCCCGACCGGCCCGGCTACGGCGGACTCGGCCGACGCTTCAGAGTGTCGCCTCTCCCCACGATGTTGCCTCGCCCGCACGACCCGGACCGTGACTCAAAGAAGTAAACCGCAACGCCCGGTGATCCGCCGAAGATCACCGGGCCTCTTGCGGCTTTTCTTCGGCGCATCCTTTGTCCGGCACAGCCGGACCTACCCCGAATCCAGATCGCTGTCCATCGTTTCCTTCCACTCCTCCAGATGCTCAAGATATATGGCCGTGCCCCGCGCCACGCAGGTCAGCGGGTCGTCGGCGATGCGGCAGTCCAGGCCCGTGGCGTTGGAGATGACCTTGCTGATCCCCCGCAGAAGCGCCCCGCCCCCGGCCAGCACGATCCCGTTGTCCACGAGGTCCGCCGAGAGCTCCGGCTCGGCGCGTTCGAGCGTGCGCGTGACCGTCTCGATGATGGCGCTGAGCGGTTCCTGGAGCGCCTCGCGGATCTCCTCGGAGGTGATGACCGTCTTGCGCGGCAGCCCGGAGATCATGTCCCGCCCGCGCACCTCCATCGTCCGTTCCTCGCCTTCGGGCGCCGCCGAGCCGATCTCGATCTTCACCCGCTCGGCCGTCTGCTCGCCGATCATCAGGTTGTAGGCCTTTTTCATGTGGTTGATGATCGCCTCGTCCATGTCGTCCCCCGCGACGCGCACCGACTCGCACTGGGCGATGTCCGCCAGGGACATGATCGCCACCTCTGTGGTTCCCCCGCCGATGTCCACGATCATGCTCGCGGTGGCTTCGACGATGGGGAGTTCGGCCCCGATGCCCGCGGCCATCGGCTCCTCGACGAGGAAGACGCGGCGGGCGCCGGCGTTCTCCGCGGAGTTGAGGACCGCGCGTTTTTCGACGGCGGTGATTCCGCTGGGCACGGCGATGACCACGCGCGGGCGCACAAACCGCCCCTTGCCCTGCACCTTGCGGATGAAGTACTTGAGCATCGCCTCGGTGACTTCGAAGTCGCTGATGACGCCGTCCTTGAGCGGGCGGATCGCGGTGATCGATCCGGGCGTCTTGCCGAGCATCTCCTTGGCGACCCACCCCACGGCGTTGCCGTTGTTGAGGACGATGTTCGTGCCCTTCTTGACGGCCACGACGGACGGCTCATTGAGTACGATCCCCTCGCCGCGCACGCACACCAGGGTGTTGCACGTGCCCAGGTCGATGCCCATGTCCACGCTGAACCAACTCAGGAAATGATCGAGGAACGACAATCCATTGCCCCTGTCTCAAATGCGACCGGCCGCGAATCCCCGCGGCCGCCGCGGAGCCACGCACACCGGCGCTTCACGCGCGGGAAGTGACACAATGAGCAAGCCCAGCCGCTCCCCCCTGATCGATTCGCCCCGCAGGCCGCACCAACGGGGGCGGTCATCGGGCGCTGAGAATCTCAAATGGACCTGCCTGTTCGCCGTACATCGTTCGGCCCTTGGAGAAGACGACCCCCACCCCGACAGCCAGCGCCACCGCCGCGACGATCATCAGCGCCGTGTAGATGTTGCTGCGAGGCCTGATGGCTCGCGGCTGCATGGAGGCTCCCTGACCCAACTGGCTCATGCGTCAACTCCTCAAAGAGGGCCTGCATCGGATACGGCCCGGCATGGGGCATGGAATTCACGTGCCGCCGGTCAGCACCGCATCGCCCACCGCGATCTCCGCTCCCTGTTTGACCAGCTTCATGCGCCCGGCGGACTGGCGTTCATCGGACGTGGTGATCACCATGGTCCCCAGGTAGTCGTCCCCGCGATGCACCAGCATCAGCATATTCGGCTGCAAACCGTCGGCCTTTCCGACATTCACCTGCACGAAGGTTTCGCCGGCCTCCTGATGGACGGCCGTGACCCGCCCGATCAGCGGACGCTCAAGCTGCGTCGGCCAGAACTCGACGGTTCCGGGCTCGGTCACTCCCGCGGCACTCGAAGCGGCGCCCTGCGCCAGCGTGCGGCGGATATCCTCCGGTACGCGCGTCCACATGGATTCGAGCGACTGCTTTTCTTCCTGCACCCGCACAAGCTGTTCGTTCACACGGCGGACGGCGCGTTCGGCGGTGCCGAGCTGCGCTTCGAGTTCGGTGATCCGGGTTTCGGCGTCGATGAGGTTGGATCGGAGGGAGACCATCTGCTCGCGGCGGGCTTCAAGCTCTTCATCCTGCTTGGCAAGAATCTGGGCAAGCTGCTGGTTGGAGGCGGAAATCCTCGCGCGATCGGCTTCGAGCGCTCCGGCTTGGGCGCGCATCCGGATCACTTCCGCGTCCTTGTCCGCGACCTGCTGCTGAAGAACCTGGAAGCTGCCCTTGAGGTCCGTCACTTCGTTCGCCAGCCCGGTTTCGCGTTCGGTGCGGCCTTCTCGCAGCGCCTGCATCTGCGTCTGGAGGAGCGTCGCGGCTTCGCGCGCCAGACGTGCTTCCTGCCTCGCGTCCTCCGCCTGCTGCCGGAAGTTCTGCGTGTTGGCCACGAACGGCACGAGCAGGCTCACCAGCATGACGGACAGGACCGCCACCACGACGACGAAGACTTTGGTCAAACCACTCAAAGTGACCTCCTTGGCTGCAATCCCGCTTGAAGGAAGGCTGACAATCCGAACCTGCGGCCGCTGGCGTGCCTCCGGGAGCTTCGCGACGGCATGACCAACAAACCATGACGACCAAGGGCCATGCCTGCGCGTTACCGGGACGACGCCGGGCGGATCCCATCGACGCCGGGGTCGCGCAGCGGCATCACGCCGCTGCACTTCGGACCCACCCGTTCGGGATGATCTATCTACCCCACCCCCAAAGCGTTGTCAACCACCCCGACCCCTCAAATCCGCCAGTCCCCGCGAAGGGGCCTGGACACCATCGCCCCCGCCGATGCGTCCCCCACCACCCGCTCCCCAAGCGGATCCCACCGGATCGCCCGCCCCAACCGCAGCGAGATGTTCCCAAGGTGCGCCACCGTCGCGCTGCGGTGGCCGACCTCCGCGGGCGTACACGTCGCCCCGCGGGTTCGCACGCAATCCAGAAAGTTCCGCCGATGCCCCTCCCGATGCTCCGGTGAACGGTACAACCTCACCTCCTCCGGACCGATTGTCTCCCGGAGCATCCAGGTCTGCGAAGTCTCGATCCCCTCCCGCGTCAGATGCACCCAACCGCTGTCCCCGATGAAGCGCACGCCCTGAGCATGGTGCTCCAGTGAACCGACGGACATCTCCACTCCGTTCGCGTAACGGCAGGCGAACTGGAACTCGACGGCTGCATCCCAAAGCCCATCGTCAGGAAACGTCCCGCGTCCGGCGACGTGAACCGGACCGGTCTCATCGGCGCCGAGGCCCCACTGCGCGATGTCCAGATGGTGCGCTCCCCAGTCCGTCACCTGCCCGCCGGAGTAATCGAGAATCCAGCGGAAGTTCCAATGGCAACGATCGGTCGTGTACGGAGCCCAGGGCGCCGGACCAAGCCACAGCTCGTAATCCAGCTCCGCGGGGGGCGGTTCGACGCGGCCCGGCCCGCTCGTCCGCGTCGGTGCTCGCCCGGGACCGGGATTGAACCGCCCATCAAACCCCACCTCCACGCGCCCAAGCTTGCCGATGCGCCCGTTACGCACCAGCTCGCACCCGTGACGGAAGTGCCCCACCGACCGCTGCCAGCTGCCGGTCTGAAACACTCGCCCATACTTCCGGACCGCCTCGACGACGGCTCTGCCTTCGGCGATGGTCAGCGCGATGGGTTTCTCGCCATAGATGTCCTTGCCGGCCGCGGCCGCGGCGATCGCGATCACCGCGTGCCAGTGGTCCGGGACGGCGATGCACACGGCATCCACGTCCTCTCGAGCAAGCAGGTCGCGAAAGTCGTTGTAGGCCGCGCAGTCCTCGGCGGCATAAGTTCGGGTGATCTCAGACAGCGCGCCGATACGGCGGTTGGCATCGACATCACAGACCGCGATGATGCGGCAATCGTTCTCGGTGAGAAAGCCCTGAACATGGCGCAGGCCCATGCTCCCCAGCCCGATGATGCCCAGATGGATGGTGTTGCTCGGCGCGGGACGCGAGGCCAGCCCGAACGCGCCGCGCGGAAGGATCATCGGCGCGGCCAGCACGGTCGCCGCGCGAAGACACTGGCGACGGGTCGGAAGGGCTTGATGGGAACAGGGCCGCGCGAACATGACGCGGGCATTATAGGTCGTTACGAACGCCCGGACGAACGCACACTCGCGCCGGAGAAAACCCCGCGTGCATGTCACCCCAGGCGAAGTCCTGATCGACTGCCTTGGGTGCCATGCCCTCGCGAAGCGTGGGCATGAAGCCCCCCCGAGCACCCATCAGCGACGGATCGAAGGCTCTCGCCTCAATTCGAGGGCCTCTTACTCATGTCGAAGGCTGCATGGCCACGAGGACGAGGCCATCACACCCGCGACCAGCGCCCGCCTGTGGTGTCATGCGCCCGAAAACCCCAACCTATCAACGTGCTTCACGCGCTGAGCGATCGGCCGAACACGAGCGCATCGTACTCGCGCCGGCGACGGGGATCGCGCAGCACTTCGTAGGCCTGTTGGATGGCCACGAATCGATCGACCGCGTCAGGGCTCTTGTTGACATCGGGGTGATACTGAGCGGCGAGCTTGCGGAACGCGGCGCGGATGTCGTCTTCGCCGGCATCCCCATCCAGGCCCATGGCGGCGTAGTGGTCCGGGAGATGGATACCGACGCGGATGCGCGGGGTGTGACCGGCGTGGCGGCCCTGGGTCGAAGTCTGCCCGCTCCCCGGAGCGCCGCCCGGAATCCCCCCCGGAATCCCCCCCGGACCGGCGGATCCGTGGGAAGCCCCTGATCCCTTGTTCTCTGTGGGAAGGAAGCCCAGTCGGGCGAGCTTCTCGAGCACCCGGTCCATCCCCGGAGGCAGACAGACGAACTCCAGCCCCAGGTGGACTTCCTTGCGGCTGATGCGTGTCTTGCGGGCGACCCTGGCCTGAAGGGTGAGTTTCTTTCGTCCGGTCTTGAGCCAGATCGCCACCGACTGCCCCTCTTCCACGGGGGGCTTGCCTTCGCACCGCACCCCCATGCCGCTGGCAGAGAGGTCCAGCACCTCGCCCAGCGGACACGACACCTGCGGGCTGGGATAGCGCGGACTTTTTCTGCCGTCCAGACCCTGGGTGAGAAAGGGGCTTTGCGTGATCTTCCGCCAGTTCCACATTTCCTGACCATCATCGGCTCAATCCAGAGGGCGATTCAGCCGACGCCGGGCGGTTGCGGCCCGAAGGATCATGCGGCCAGCCTTCGTGGTCCGCCCCTATAATGCCGGCGATGCACGTGATGAACTCACCGTTTTACCGGATGCTGCTCAGCACGCTGGCGGCCGTCCTCATCGCCCCGGCATTCGCGCAGCCCACCGGGGAGTCGCCTCAGCCCGAACCATCCACCTCGGCTGAGTCCGCGGAGGACGCCCCGTCCCCGGACTTGCCGGAGGTCGCTCCCCCCACCGCCGCGGCCGCGATCCCCGGTATCCGAAGCGGGGCCGTCGTCGCGGTCATCCCGATCGAGAAGATGATCTACGACTTCACGCTCGAGAGCCTCGAGCGCCGCGTCGAGCGGGCCCGCGCCCTTGGCGCGACGGTGATCGTCATCGAGCTGGACACCCCCGGCGGGGTGGCCGCCAGCGCCCAGAAGATCAGCAAGTATCTCAAAGCCCTGGACCTGCCCACCATCGCCTGGGTCAACAACGAAGCCTACTCCGGCGGGATCATGATCGCCGCGGCGTGCGACGCGATCGTCATGTCCGCCTCGTCCGCCACGGGGGATTGCGCCCCGATCGTTCCGGGAATGGACCTCTCCCCCACCGAGCGGGCCAAGGCGCTGTCGCCGATCCTCACCGAGTTCCGCGACAGCGCGCAGCAGAACGGGTACGACTTCTCGCTCTTCCACGCCATGTGCGTGTTGGAGATCGAGGTTTTCCAGGTCGAGCACAAGACGACCGGGCAGCGCAGGAGCGTCAACCAGGCGGACTACGCGGTGATGGTCGAAGGGGCGGACCCTCAGAACGTCGCCGCGCCGGGGGACTGGGTCAACCGCGTGATGGGGTCGTTCACCGGGTCGCCGCAGAACCAGGTCGGCGCGCCGACGGTGCAGGTCGCCACGGAGACCGACCGCGGGCAGTGGCGGCTGGTGCGCCGGGTTCACGACGGGCAGACCCTTCTCACCCTCACGCAGAGTGAGGCGATCGACGTGGGGCTGGCGGTCGCCATCGTCTCGAGTGAGGCCGAGTTGATGCAGCTTCTTGGCGCGGCGTCGATCACGGCGGTGCGCATGACGTGGTCGGAGCAGCTTGCTCGCTTTCTCACGCATCCTCTGACCCGTGTGGTGCTGGTCATGGCGCTGCTGGTGGGAGGCTACTTCGAGCTGCAGGCGCCGGGGCTGGGCATCGGCGGAGCGATCGCGCTGCTCGCCCTGGCGGGGCTGCTGGGCGGGCCGCTGCTCGCGGGGCTGGCGCAGGTCTGGCACATCGTGGTGTTTCTGATCGGTGTCGTGCTGCTGCTCATCGAGTTGTTCGTACTCCCGGGCTTCGGGGTGTTCGGGGTCGCGGGGCTGGTTCTGATGTTCCTGGGGCTGGCGCTGTCGGTGGTGCCCAGCGGGCTTCCGGCCGCGCAGCGCTGGGGCGCGCTTCAACAGTCGGTTCTCTGGTTGCTGCTGGGGGTCTTCTTCAGCGGGATCGGGTTCGTGTTTCTGACGCGCTACTTCGGGAGCGTCCCGATCTTCACCCGCCTGATGCTCGCCAATCCCGACCCCGCCGACCTTCTCCCGCCCGGAGCGGCCGCACCGCACGTCAGCGGCGATGAAGCGGTGGGCGCCGGGCGGATTGCTCAGGGTCAGGTCGGACGGATCGTCTCGCCGCTGCGCCCGATCGGGAGGGCGGAGATTGAAGGCCAGCTCGTCGATGTCATCAGCGAAGGCGACTGGCTGGAGGTCGGGCAGAAGGTGCGCGTGGTGAGCGTCCAGGGCAACCGCATCGCCGTGGAACGCGCGTGAGCGAAGCGCGCGGGCCGATCATGATGTTATGCTCCGGGTGTCGCACTTGCGCTTTCATCTCCTCTTCGAGGCGCCGCCGTGAGCATTGGAATCCTGGACCTGATCGTGTTCGTCGGCTTTCTCGCCGCCGTCGTGGGCGTTTCGCTGTACGCCGGAAGGCGCGAGCGCACCAGCGAGGATTACTTCCTCGCCGGGCGAAGCCTGACCTGGCCGCTGATTGGTTTCTCGCTGATCGCCTCGAACATCTCGACGGAGCACTTTGTGGGCATGGCGGGGTCGGCCTTCGGGCGCGTGGGGATGGCGATCGCCAGCTACGAGTGGATGGCGGCGGTGACGCTCATCATCGTCGGGTGGTGGTTCCTCCCGCGGTTTCTCTCCGCGGGCATCTACACGATGCCCGAGTACCTCGAATACCGCTACGACTCGGCCACCCGTTCGATCATGGCCGTCTACCTCATGGTGCTGTACGTGGTGGCGCTGCTGGCCACCGTGCTCTACAGCGGCGCCAAGGGGCTGGACGGGGTGTTCGGTTTCTCGGAGATGCTCGCCACGCGGTTCGACCTCGAACCGCAGCAGGCCGTGTTCTGGGCAACCATTCTGGGCGCGTGGGCGATCGGACTGGTCGCGGCGGCCTACACCATCTACGGCGGTCTCAAGGCTGTCGTCTGGTCGGACCTTCTTCAAGGTGGGGCGCTGCTCATCGGCGGGGCGATCGTGACGTGGCTGTGCCTGCGGCTGATCGGCGGCGGGGAGGTCGTGCCCGGCGGCGGCGTCACCGGCGGAAGCGCCCTCGAAGGCGCGCGGAACTTCTGGGAGGTGAACACAGACAAGCTGCACACCGTGCTTCCGTGGAACGATCCGGATGTGCCGTGGCTGGCGGTCTTCGTCGGGGGGCTGTGGATTCCCAACCTCTTCTACTGGGGGATGAACCAGTTCATCACCCAGCGCACGCTCGCCGCAAGGAGCCTTGCCGAGGGACAAAAGGGAATCCTTTTGGCCGCGGGGATCAAGCTCACGATCCCGTTCATCGTGGTGGTTCCGGGGATCATCGCCTATCAGGTCTACGCCGATCCGATCATCGCCCGCGCCGGGGGCGATCCCGGCAAGGCCAACGATATCGCGTACCCATACCTCATCTCGCAGGTTCTTCCGCCGCTGCTGCGCGGGGTGATGCTCGCGGCGCTGGCCGGGGCGGTGATGAGCACGTTCAACTCGGCGATCAACTCCGCCTCGACCATTTTCACCATCGACCTCTACAAGAAGTACATCCGGCCGGACGCCGATGCCCGGCGGGAAGTAACCGTCGGCCGGTGGGCGACGGCGGGGATCACGCTCCTGGCGTGCCTGATGGCGCCGTTGCCGGGGCGGTTTGCGGGGGTGTTCGCGTACATCCAGGAGATCTGGGGGTTCATTTCGCCGGGGATCGTCGCGTGTTTTTTGGGGGGGATGATCCTCAGGCGCGCCCCGGCCGCGGCCGGTCGAACCGTGCTGATCCTCGGACCGATTCTCTATGCGCTTTTCCGCCTGCCCGGGTGGGTGCTGGAGGCGAAAGAAAAAGCGGGCGACCTCCCTCCAACCGGGGTCGCCCGCGCTCTGTATGACTTTTCGACGATCGCGTTCCTGCACCACATGGCGATCGTGTTCGTGATTCTGTTTTCGGTCATGGCATGGATGGCGTGGCGCGACCCGCTGGCCGCGCCACGCACCATGCCTCGTTCCAACCTGAACCTCGAGCCCTGGCGCTACCGATACCCCGTGGGCGGGTCGCTGATCGGCATCGCCGCGGCGCTGTACCTCATCTTCTGGTGACGCGGCGCTTCCCGCGGCCGAGCGCCCCCAGCCCGGCGATCAGCAGCAGCGACGCCACACCCGGCTCAGGCACCGATCCGCCTCCGCCGGCGAGCGCCATCTCGAACCCCGAGACGTCGAAGGCGTCAAGCACCATGTCGTTGTTGAAGTCCCCGAAGAGGTCGGGGTTGATGTCCGGGTTGGCGGCGAAGAATGCGTCCTTATCCGCCAGCGCCGCCTCGAAGGACGCCACGTCGAAGGCGTCGAGCGCGCCGTCGCCGTTGAAGTCGCCCAGACCCGAGACCAGCAGCCCGACCGATCCGCCATCGTACTTCACGATCCAGAACAGCCCCGCATCCAGCGCCGCTTCGGAGAGGTCCGTGGTGGCGAATTTCCCGTCGTTGGTGTCGGATTTGAGGCTGCCCGCGTCAATCAGTGCGTAGGAGTCGCCCATCGAGGGGGTGTACCCGTCGAGCTTGACGACCAGGTCCGCCAGTTCGATGTCCGCCACGCCGGTGACGTTCACCGTTGAGTGGGTGGACGCGGTGATCTCCGCGACGAACGTTCCCTGCGCGCCGGCCTCGTCGGTGGGATTGAAGGAGAGATCGGTGCCGATCTGGATCGAAGCGCCCGGCCCGCGGACGGTGAGAATCCCGTGCGCCGTGGTCGTGTCCACACCGCCGTCGCCCAGGCGCAGGTCCTGGACGATGGAGAAGGTGGCGGCGTCCTGGATGCGCAGTTCCGCCTTGCCGCCGGTGCTTCCACCGCGGCGGATGTTCCCGCCCAGCGACAGACCGTCCACCGAGTCGACGGTCATGACGGCATTGTCCTGGAGGATGATGATCGCATCGGCGGTCGCCGTGGAACCATAAGCGCTCGGGTTGTTGTTGCCGTTCATCTGCTGGAGGCCGACGCCGAACTCGGTCCCGGAACCGGCGAAGACGTCGAAAATGTGGAACTGCCCGTTGTCCCTGACGGTCAGCGTGCTCTTACCGTCGCGGGCCTGGAGGGTGCGGATGTTGACCGTCGCATTCTCCTCGATGGTGACGATGCTCTCGCCGCTGTTGACGAAGTTGAGGGTGAGATATCCCTCGTTGGTCATGCCCTCGGCGCTTCCGGCGCCCATGCTGTTGCCCGAATCGACCACCGCGTTTCCGCTGACGATGAGCGTCGCGGAGCTTCCCCTGCCCACGCCGATGCCGCTTCCGATGCTCACCACCGAATCGCCGGTGATCAGAGCGTGCCCGTTGCCCGCGATCTGCTCGGCGACTTTCAGATCGTCGGCGATGCGCAGCACGCCGCCGTACATCTCGAACCGCCCCGGCCCGAACTCGCCGATTTCGAGGTCCTTGCCGTGCAGCCCGTCGTTGTTGGCGTCACCGGGGAAGAGGTCCGGCCCGTCGAAGAAGATCGTCCCGCCGTTCATGATGAACGTGGATTCCTCGACGCCGTTGCCGCCGATGTGCGAATCGAAGTCGTCATCGAAGTCGATGTTCCCGATACGCAGGAATCCGCCGTTCATCACCAGATGCCCGACCTCATCCTCAAACTCGCCAAGCTGAAGCGACCCGAAGAAGACGTTGCCGGCGTCCTCGGCGATGGTCGCGGTCCCTCCCCCGCCGATCACCACCAGCGGGTAGGTGATTCCGGGGGCGTCGGGATTCATGTCCTGGTTCTCCCAGTTGGCGGCGTCGAGGAAGCTGCCGCTTCCGCTGCCGTAGCCTTCGCCATCGTCGCGGCTCCAGATCAGGTAGTCATCCGGGCCGGCGAAGGCCGGAACCGCCGCACCAAACGCCACCGCGAACGCCAGCACACGCTTTCTCATCACGGAACTCTTGCGCACTGCTACCACTCCTTTCCAAAGATAAGGTTGAAACACGGGACAGGGCCAAACTGGCCGAAAACGCCGGGCGCACCTCACAGCCAAAGCGCCCAAGCGCCAGGCACCACTCCATACTGATTCATCCGGACAGAACGTCGTTCCGGGGAGCTGAAAGGAATCTCCACACCGTCCGCCAGTTTACCCACTCAGGACCGTTCAAGCAAGACCAAACATGAACTTACGGTGAACGCGAACGTTCAGCACTTGCCATGACCGGTGCCGCCCCACCCCCCCACCGCTACAATCACCCCTTTTCCCCTCACCGCCCTGGGATGGACCATGCAGGACGCGATCGAAAAAGCCCAAGCGCTCGTCGAGGCGCACAAGTACATCCGCCGGTTTGAAGGCCGGATCATCGTCGTCAAGATCGGCGGGTCGATCATGGACGAACCGG
Organism: Phycisphaeraceae bacterium; assembly: GCA_041747335.1. Classification (GTDB taxonomy): domain Bacteria; phylum Planctomycetota; class Phycisphaerae; order Phycisphaerales; family Phycisphaeraceae; genus JBGTFI01. Next base: position 15,857 of record JBGTFI010000545.1, read on the forward strand.
CCACGCTCTCGAGCCTGCTCATGGACGTGTGTTTCATGGACGCGGTGGGCATGAGGCCGATCCTGGTTCACGGCGGGGGCAAGTCGATCACCCAGGCGATGCAGCAGGCCGGTCTCGAAGCGCAGTTCGTCCAAGGCAGGCGCTACACCGACGAGCGGACCCTGGCGATCGCCGAGCACGTGCTGGTGGAGGAGATCAACCGCCCGATCGTCCGGGAGATCAAGGAGGCCGAACACGAGGCGATCGGTCTGCACAGCCTGGCGAGCTGCGCGGTCTTCGCGCGGCGGATGTATCTCACCGCGCCGGGCGAGAACGGCGGGAAGGAACGCAGGATCGATATCGGGTTCGTCGGCGAGGTGGACTGGGTCAACTCCGACATCCTCAAAGCGCTGGTGGCTTCCGACACGATTCCCGTGATCGCGCCGATCGCGCGGGACTCGGCGGGGGGCAAGCTCAACGTCAACGCTGACTCGGTGGCCGGGCACGTCGCGGCGGCGGTCAAGGCCGAGAAGCTGGTGCTGGTCTCGGACACGCACGGGATCCGCACCGGTCAGGAGGCCGACTCGCTGGCTTCGCATCTGACCCAGGCGCAGATCGAGGAGCTGATCGACGCGGGCGTCATCGCCGCGGGCATGTTGCCCAAGGTGGAGGCGTGTCTCACCGCGCTGGAGGGGGGCGTGAGCAAGGCGCACATCATCGACGGGCGCATTCCGCACTCGCTGCTGCTGGAGGTCTACACGGAAAAGGGCATCGGCACGGAGATCGTCCTGTCGTAAGATGCCCTGCGGAAACAGGAGCAGGCCACAGCGGATGCCTCACTTCATCACCATCGACGACGCCCCGGACGAGCTGCTCCAACAGGTCATGGACGCGGCCTTCGCGCTGCGCGAGCAGCGCATCGCCGGGCAGCCGCACGACACGATCCTGCGCGGCAGAACGCTGGCGATGCTCTTCGAGAAACCCAGCCTGCGCACGCGGGTGAGCTTCCACCAGGCGATGATCGAGCTGGGGGGGAGCGCCATCGTGCTCAGCCGGGATGAGGTCGGGCTGGGGCGGCGCGAGGGGTGCGGCGACGTGGCGCGGGTGCTCTCGGGCATGGTTCACGGGATCGCCGCCCGGGTGTTCGAGCACGCCAAGCTCGAGGAACTGGCCGCCCACAGCGACGTACCGGTCATCAACATGCTCAGCGACCGCTCGCACCCCTGTCAGGCGCTGGCGGACCTCCTGACCATGATGGACGTGTTCGGGAGGGACCTGACCGGGCGAACGCTCGCCTACATCGGAGATGGAAACAACGTGGCGCGCAGCCTGGCGACGCTGTGCCTACGCATGGGCGTACACTTTGTCCTCGCATCGCCGAAGGGTTACGAGCTTGAGGGGGGATTCGTCAACTCTCTCGCCACACGGTACACCCGCGCCACCTTCACGATGACCGGTGATCCGCGCGAGGCGGCCGCGCGGGCGGACGTCATCTACACCGACACGTGGGTCTCGATGGGCCAGGAGGAGGAGAAGGCCAGGCGGCTCAGGGACTTCGAAGGTTTCGCGATCAACGACGAACTGCTCATGGCGGCGCCCTCCCATGCGGTGGTCATGCACTGCCTCCCGGCCTACCGGAACGTCGAGATCACCGACTCGGTGATGGACGGGCCTCGAAGCGTCGTCTTCCCCCAGGCCCACAATCGCCTGCACGCCCAGAAGGGGCTGCTGGCGGTGCTTCTCGGAGGGATGGACGCGTATGATGCGCGGATGGGCTTGTGAGCGGGGGTCTGGGGCCGGGGGGTCGGGGTGAATGACGAATGACGAAATCCGAATGACGAAGGGGGCAGAGGGAACCGCTTGTCCCGACTCACGTTTCTCCTCTCACGTCACCCGTCGCCCGACTCCCATCTCCTGGTTCCTCTTCCGGTTCGTCATTTTCCTGACATTCGTCACAACCTTGGCGACCGGACGGGGAATCGGCTTGGGCGCCGGTGTGCGCTTGACCCGGGTGCCGGCAGGTCCGATTACTGGCGGGTATCCGGGGCAACCCTTCCCATGACGAAAGGCAAGCGCATGGCCGTGGTCGGCAGGATCGTCAAGTCCGTCACGTTGGCAGTTCTCAGCGGCGCACTGTTGGCCGGGTGCTCCGGACAGATCTCAGTCGGTCCGGGAGCGGGGTCGTCCCCGGCCGGGGCGCGCGTCGCCCAGGGCCCGCCCGCCCACGCACCGGCGCACGGCTACCGGCGGAACTTCCAGTACCGCTACTGGTCGAAGCAGGATGTCTATTACGACCTGCAGAACCGTCAGTACGTCTGGTTTGACGCGGGCGTCTGGCGCGTCGGGGTGACTTTGCCCGATCGCTTCCGCATCGATCCCGAAGGCGGGATGTTCATGGAAAGCGAGACTCCCCTGCCGTGGCTCGATCGCGGCGAACCGCGCGGCCGGGGAGTGATCGCGGGGTATTACGAATAGCGGTAGATGGTCACCTCACGCCGCCCGGCGGATCCGTTCAGCGTTCCACCAGTTCCGGCTCCCAGCTTCCGTCGAGGAAGCCCTGGAGCTTGCGGGCGCGGACGGGGTGCTGGAGCTTGCGGATGGCTTTGGCCTCGACCTGGCGGACGCGCTCGCGGGTGACCTTGAAGATGCGCCCGACCTCTTCGAGGGTGTAGGTGTACCCGTCGCCGATGCCGTAGCGGAGCTTGATGATCTCGCGTTCGCGGTAGGTCAGCGTCTTGAGCACCTGCTCGATGCGGTTGGAGAGCATCTCCTGGGCGGCGGTGTCGGTGGGGTTTTCGGCCGACTCATCTTCGATGAAGTCGCCGAAGTAGGAGTCCTCCGATTCGCCGACGGGTCGGTCGAGGCTGATCGGGTGCCTGCTGATCTTCATCACCCTTCGCGCCTCGGCGACGGGCATGTCGGCGGACTCGGCGATCTCTTCGATGGTGGCCTCGCGTCCGAGCTGCTGGAGGAGGTTCTTGGCGATGTTGCGCAGCTTGCTCATCGTCTCGATCATGTGTACGGGGATGCGGATGGTGCGGGCATGATCGGCGATGGCGCGGGTGATGGCCTGGCGGATCCACCAGGTGGCGTAGGTGGAGAACTTGTATCCGCGCTTGTACTCGTACTTGTCCACCGCGCGCATCAGGCCGGTGTTGCCCTCCTGGATGATGTCCAGGAACGACAGCCCGCGGTTGCGGTACTTCTTGGCGATGGAGACGACCAGCCGGAGGTTGCCGCCGGAGAGGTCGCGCTTGGCCTGCTCGTACTCGTCGAAGACCATGGTGATGTCCGCGACGCGGGCGGTGAGCGCTTCGGGCTCTTCCAGGACCAGCGAGCGCAGCCCGGAAAGCTCCTCGCGCATGACCATGATGTCTTCGGGGTCGTAGCGGTCGGGGTTCTTCTGGGCGTCGGCGAGTGTGCGGCGAAGCTCGTTCTGCTTGTCGCGGATGGCGCGGAGTTTCTTGAGAAGCGGCTGAATGCGGCTGGTGCGGAGGGACAGTTCCTCAATGAGGGTCGCCATCTTGCGGCGGCGCCAGCGGATGTCGCGCTGGATGGATTCGATGAGGGCCTTGCTCTTTCGGCCCGGCTCTTCGAGCTGCTCCCAGGCCTGGCGATTGAGTTCGAGCAGGCGCTTGACGGTCTTGAGGTTGACGGGGATGCGGGCGGCGATCTTGCCCTTGGCGTCCTCCTCGGCGGTGGAGATCTTCATCGTGCGGTCGAAGGGCAGGTCGCCGGCGTGGACCATTTCGAGCGTTTCGACCGCGGCGCCGATGGAGTAGTCGTTTTCGAGCACCTTGCGGCGGAAGATCATCCGGCAGGTCTCGATCATCTTCGCCAGGCGGATCTCCTCCTCGCGGGTGAGCAGGCTGATCTCGCCCATCTGCGTGAGGTACATGCGCACGGGGTCGTCGATGCGGCGGGTCTGCGCTTCCTGAAGCGCCTCGGCCAGGTCGGCCTTGACCTGCTCGATGTCGATCGGTTCGCCGTCGTCGCCGTAGACCGGTTCAGGGTCGATGTCGAGCTTGCGGGGCGCGGGGGCGGGCCTGGCTTCGAGAACGTTGGCGGGCGCCTGGGCCGCGTGGCGCGGAGCGCTCTTCTGGTCGATCATCCGGATGCCCAGCCCCTCAAGCACCACCAGCAGCTCGTCGACCTTGATCGGATCGACGTACTCATCGGGCAGAAGCGTGTTGAGCTCGTCGTAGGTGATGTAGCCCCGCTGCTTGCCGTATTCAATCAGCTCGCAGACCGCGGGGTGGGTCAACGTTTTCATCGTGGTGTCGATCATGACCATCGATCCAGGCTCCAGTCGTCTGTTTGCGTGTGCGTCCAACTTCTTCCCGTTCCCGGCGTCACTTCGGCGTCATCCCGTCGTCAGCGGGTGATTCTCGCCGCGGCGCTGCGCCGCAGGTGGTGCTCCTGCACCCGCCGCAGCAATTCATCTTCCTCCAGTTCCCTCTGTGCGTCGCGGGGCGCGTCCGCCGCGCCGACGCGATCCTCCCGCACCGCGGTCAACCTCCGCCTCGCGAGGTGATACCCCGGTTCGTCCGTCCGTCGGACGATCGCCTCCACCACGTCCGCCAGGCAGGCGCGAAGCTGCGCATCGTCGTTGGCTGTGAGGGTCTCGACCTCGTGCTCGGCGGCGGTCGCCAGGGCGGCGAGCGACTCTTCGCCGCGCTGGGCCAGTTCGGCGAGCACATCGGCGAGCGTCATGGAGGGGCGCTCGGCCAGCCAGTCGTACATCATTTCGTACAGTTTCCGGCAGCCGGGATCGCCCAGCAGGGTCGGGGGCAGCGTTTCATCCAGAGGTCTGCCGTCGCCGAGCGGTTCGTGGAACAATTCCGGCAGACGCAAGAGACAGCCGATCAGTTGCCGCTCGGCGTGCGGCAAGGCCCTAATCGTAGGAGTGTTTTCCTCCAAGGCAAGGTCCGATAGGGCGTTTCCGTTGGCAGCTGAGTTCGCTTCCCCTGAGGTGCCCACGAATGCGGGCGCGGGGCGCCTGCCGTTGCTGATGACCTTCGCCAGTTCCGCCTGTTCCATACCCAGCATGGCCGAGAGCTTCTGGAGCACCATCGCCCGCCTCATGCCCCGGAGGCTGGTCAACCCCAGCCCGCCGAGCTGCTCGAGGAAGTCCTCCGCGATGCGCTGGCGACCGGCGATCGAGGGGGCCGCATCGAAGCGGGCTTTCATCCGGGCGAAAAGGTAGTCCAGGGCGTCGGAGGCTTTCTGGAGCATGGCCCGCCACTGCTCGGCGCCGTCGGCCTCGGTCAGGAGGTCGGCTGGGTCTTTTCCGCCGGGGAGGATCGCCACCTGGACATCGAGCTTTTCGGTGAGGAAGACGCGCACGGCCGATTCGGCGGCGCGTTGCCCGGCCTCGTCGCCGTCGAAGACCAGGATGACGCGCTCGGCGATGTGGCGAAGCTGCCCGATGTGCTCGCGGGTGAAGGCGGTTCCGAGGGTGGCCACGACGTTCGCCTCGCCCGCCTGGTGGCAGGCGATGACATCGGTGTACCCCTCGACGATCACGGCCGTGCGGCTCTTGATGATCGGTTGCTTGGCCAGGTGAAGCCCGTAGAGCGTGGAAGACTTATGAAAGAGCGCCGTTTCGGGGGAGTTGAGGTACTTGGCATCCGACTTGTCGCCGATCGTGCCTCCCGGAAGGACGCGCCCGCCGAAGGCGATCGGCCGGGACAGCCCGTCCAGAATGGGAAAGATCAGTCGGTGTCGCAAGCGGTCGTACATCCCGCGATCGCCCTGCACGATCAGTCCCGCCTTCTCAAGGCTGGACCTGTCCCACCCGCGTGAGGCGGAGGCGCGGGCCAGGCCATCCCACGCATCGGGCGCGTACCCGAGCATGAACGCCTCGATCATCGCTTCGCTGATGCCCCGTGAAGTGATGTAATCCCTTGCGATTCGCCCCTGAAGCGGGTCTTTGAGGAGCTTGCGGTAGAAGGCCATGGCTTGGTCGTTGGCCTGGGCGATGGCCTCGCGTTCGCTGCGACCGGGGCCGCCCTGGGAGAAGGTCGCGGGCATTTCGATCCCGGCGCGTTCTGCCAGGTGGCGCAGCGCGTCGGGGAAGGACATCTTGTGGAACTTCATCATCCAACTGAAGGCGTCACCGCCGGTCTGGCAGACGAAGCAGTGGAAGATCTGCTTGTGGGGGATGATCGAGAGGGAGGGGTTGGAATCGTCGTGGAAGGGGCACAGGGCCTTGAACTCGCGTCCGGCGGGGCGCAGGGAGATGGCCTCGCCGATGAGCGCGACGATATCGGTCGCCTGCTGCACACGATTTTTCAGTTCGTCCCGATTCACACTGATGCGCCAGCACGACGGGCGGGGGCAGCCCGCGCCGTCTCAACGCCACTCTGTGAACAATCTGGAGCGGAAAGGTTCGCTGGTGCAATCGGCCGGGGTCATTGACGCCATGGCCCGAATTGTTGAACCCCGCTGCGTTTACACGCCTGACTAAGCATTGTCCGCCTCGCGGCGGAAGTCAAACCCCGGATGTCAAAATGGACGAAATCGAGCGGATTTACCGGTCCGGCAAGGGGGGCTGTCCCGGCCGGTCAGCCCTGATCCTGGGCCTCGGGGGTCTTGTAGGCGTACCGCCGCTTGAGGGGCTTGACGACCAGCCCCTGTTTCATGGCTTTGGCCGAGACCTTGATCCGCATGACCGAGCCGTCGACCAGGGCCGAAACGGTCTGGATATTGGCCCGGAACTTGCGTTTGGTCTTTCCGGTGACCTTGGTGCCCACGCCGCCCAGATACTTGGCCTTGCCGCGGTGGGTATAGGTGTTCCCGGAGGAGGTTCGGCGGCCGGTGAAGTAGCAGACTCGTGGCATGGCGGAGGTTCCTCAGATCCGGGCGGGCGCGGACGAAGCCCGCCGCCGATCGGAAAGCGGGGCATTGTAGCGGTCAGGCGGAGGGATGCAAACGGGGGGAGGGGGACACAGTTCGCGGGTTCGCGGTGCCATGGCCTCGTCCTCGTGGCTATGTGGCCGGCCGGTCTGGGATTGGACCGGGGGAGCGGTTTAAGCAGGCTTCGATGCGTGTCTGGATTTGGGGGTCCGTGGGGCTACATGCCCACGCTCGGCGAGGGTTCGCCACGGGCGAATCTCGCCTAGGTGGATATGGCACTCGCGGGCAAGCCCAGGCAGAAGTTCTCAGCCGTTCGCCGCAATGCGGAGTCTGCACCCGACCGGCCCGGATTCGGATAGTCGGGCATGGACAAAGGAGGGAAGTCAAGGCAGGTCACTCGACCTCGATTACCAACTCTGCATGATCCACTGGATCCAGAGTCAACTGACGACTCACCCACTGCTCTCGGGCCAACGGATCGGATTCTATGAGCCGCTGGATGGCCAGCGTCTCACGGTACTCGCGTGCTTCGGCAACCATCGTCCACTTCGCGTCGATGCCCAACTGATCGATCTCACGTCGGATGTCTGAAAGGCTAGCGCGGAAGAACTCCTTACGGTGGTTTACCTTATTGACCTGGCTCGTGACGAAGTGCTTGTGAAGTCGGGTCTCGAGTGCAGGCGCATCGTCGCTCAAAATGATCGCATGCACGTCGAACTCGAACGGGACACTGGCGTCGCCAAGTTCCTTGACGCGGTCCAATGGCTCGAGACGCCGAGTAAGGCCGATCTTGTAGACATCCTCACCAAACGAGCCGACGTTGGAGATTATGTAGACATGGCCACGACGGGTTTGCTGGGCCATCGAGATCGCCCTTTGGTTCCGTTCCTCGGCCTCCTGCAGCCTGGTATTCAGCTCAGCAAGCTGCGCCTCGAACTGAGCCCGCTGTTCCTCCGTCGCGGCGGCAATCTGCGCCTGCGCCCGCGCCATGGCGTTTCGCAGCATATCCTGTTCCCTTGCGGCCTCACGCATTGCTTTCTCATACTCGCGGCGCGCCTTCTCTTCCTCGCGGATCTGCTCTCGGATGCGCCGTTGTTCTTCCTGCTCCTCCCTCTTCAATTCCTGGGCGATTGAAGCCCACTTCAGTTCGGCCATGCGCGAGGCGAGGTATTCGTCGGTAATCCGGGCTTCGCGGAACGGTCTTCCCCCGAAATTAACGATTGTGAATGCATCGTTGATCTCCTGTTCGAGTTTCCCGAGGTTGTCGTGGCGGACACGACAGAGAATAGAGTCGACCTTTCCATTGAACGCGTCCAACACGAACCGCTCTGCACCCTCACGACGGACGGACTCGACATACTCACAACGTGAAGCCTGGCCGTTCTTGATCAGCGCCTTGGTGTGGTCACGAGCATGCTTCAACTGCCGCCCCGCATCATTGTGTGAAAACTCGTCCGCCAGATCATCGAGCAGGCTCTCGGCCGGCTTGAGGTACTCGTCTCCGTATCCCTCGATGACATTCTTCATCGCTCGGGCTGTACGTTCATACAAATCCGCGTTCTGGACAGCGTCGTACGCCCTGCCGGCGATCTCCACCGCCTTCTTGTTGGCGTCAGCAACGATACGCATGGATCTCTCGGTCGCGGCCACAATCGCCGCCTGAGCTTCCTCTGTAAGCTGCTTCGCCTTGGCGCGGGCCTCTGAGGTCGCCTTTTCCGCCTCGGTCTTGGCCTCTTCGATCATCGCCTGATAGAGTTGCTCGGCGTTCGTTGTCAGTATCTTCGCATCAGCCTCGGCTTGGGTGAGCGTTGACCGCGCCTCAATGAGGATCAGACGAGCCTGTTCGTCGGCATCCGCAACGACTGCCCACTTTGCGAGTCTGGCGACCTGTGCGCGAAGTTTCTCAGTTTCCGCTCCGAGTTCACGTTGTTTGGCCTCCGTCGATGATCTGAACGCCTGCGCTTCCCTTTCAGCGGTGCTCGCCGAGGACCGTTCTTGCAACCATAGCACCGCTAGACACACACAGCTCGCCAGCGCGAAGACTAGCAGAATGCCGAGAAGTATTGCCATGCGGAATCTCCAAAAATGGCCCAGAATTTTTAAGCTTACCAGCCAATGACCTCCATCTGCAACCGCGTTGCTGAGCCACGAGAGCGGATGGCCCATCCAACTGAACGGCGCTCCACCAGCCAACTGGGGTAAATGCCTTCACCCTGCATATTGCCCGACCCCCGCCCCCTTGCCTCTCCGAACCACCCACCCGATAATCCCTCCATGCCCACGCAGGATTTCACAGTCGGGCAGTGGATCACCCACGCCCACGACCGGTTCATGTCGCTCAACTATACGCGCTACCCGATCGCCATCGTGCGCGGGCGGGGGTGCGAGCTTTACGATGCCGACGGCAGGCGGTATCTCGACCTTTTCGCCGGGTTCGGGGCGGGGATCCTTGGCCACTGCCATCCGGACCTCGTCGAGGCGGTGATCGAGCAGGCGCGGACGCTGTGGCACGTGGGCAACCTGCTGCACACTCAGCCGCAGACGCTGCTGGCTGAGCGCATCGCCAAGCACGGGTTCGGGGGGCGATCGTTCTTCTGCCACAGCGGCGCGGATGCGAACGAGGCGGCCATCAAGCTCGCGAGGCTGTACGGCAAGGCCCACCCCGGGCCGGGCGGGGTCAAACGATTCAAGATCATCACCGCACTGGGCAGCTTCCACGGGCGATCGTTCGGGACGATGGTCGCCACGGGGCAGAACAAAGTCCGCGAAGGGTTCGAACCACTGCTCGAAGGCTTTTCGCACGTGCCGTTCAACGATCTTGAAGCGCTGCGGGCGGCCATCGACGACCAGACCGTGGCGGTGATGCTCGAACCGATCCAGGGCGAGGGCGGAGTGAACATCCCGGATGATGATTACCTGCTGAAGGTGCGCAGGCTCTGCCGCGAGCGGGATGTGCTGCTGATCGCGGATGAGGTGTGGACCGGTTGCGGGCGGACGGGCAAGTATTTCGCGTACCAGCACTGGATTCATCGCCGCGATGAATCGCCGGACATCATGACGCTGGCCAAGGGGGTGGGCGGCGGGCTGCCGGTGGGGGTGATGTGCGCCCGCCCGGAGATCGCCGAGCTTTACAACGCTCGCACGCAGGGGGGCGTGAAACATGCGACGACGCTGGGGGGCAACTGCATCGCGATGGCGGCGGCCCACATGCTCTTTCAGGTGCTCGAGCGCGACAGACTCGTCGATCATGCGGCGTCACTGGGCAAGTATGCCCTGGACCGGATGCGGCGGTGGGTGCGGGAGATCCCGGCGGTGAAGGCGGCGCGGGGGCGGGGGCTGTTCCTGGGCCTCGAGATCGACCCCAACGCCCACGGCGCGTGGTTCAAGGCCGGGGCGGACGTGGTGGGCAGGTGCCTTGAGCACGGGCTGCTCATCAACGCCGCGCAGCAGAGCATTCTGCGGCTGGCGCCGCCGCTGATCATTGACCGGGAACAGCTTGATGAGGGCCTGGACCTTCTTGAGAGCATCCTTCGCGGGAGCGCATGAACGGATCGGGATTCATCCACCTGAAATGCCTTGGGGGGGGCCATGCCCTCGCGCAGCGCGGGCATGTGGCCCGCGGGCCGCATCGGGGCGGCGTTGCACCGGTGGTGTACTGTCTGCTTCTGATCACGCTCACCGCCTGCGGCGCGCAGGATTCAACCCCCTCACCCGCGCCGGCGCGGCCGCGCGCGGCGGAGGCGTCCCCCGATCAGCCGCGTTCGCGGTATGTGGGCGTCGATCTGTACATCCTGCCGCTGGACAGCTCGCTCGAACCGGCATGGGATGCGCTCAAGACACGGGGGCTTGATGAGACCGCCGTGGCGCTGTGGCGAGAGAACGGGTTTGACATCGCGCTGGCCGAGGAGCCGCAGGTTCGGGCGTTCATGGGCGCGTTGCCGGAGGTCTCGCAGCATCGGGCGCAGGTTCAGACGCTTTCGAACGAGTGGTCGCGCCTGATCACAAGCCCGCCGCTGGATCGCCCGCTGCCGATCGTGTGGACATCGCCCGGCGGGGAAGTGACGAACCAACGGCTTGTACGCGGGCGGCTGCAACTGCTGATCCGCGTGGAGACGAACGAGGATGACGAGGGAGAAACCCGGGAGATTCTCACCGTGATGCCCCACCATCACCTGGTCCGGCCGAGCGTTCGCCCGCGCACCCCGCAGGAGCTGGCGATCGAGGGCCGGCGTTTCGAGGAACTGGCGCTTCGCATTCCCAGCCCGCCGGGCCCGCGCTGGCTGATCGTGGGACTGCATCCCAACGCCCATCCCCCACCCCCGCCCCCGGAAGTACCCCCGGAAGCGCCCCCGGAAGTACCCCTGGAAGAGAACGCCGACGACGACGAAGGCGAGGCGGAATCACCCACGGGCGAGCCGGAGGCGGTTTGGGATCGAAAGCTCGCCTGGCCGCTGCTGACGGGCACGCAGTTCCAAAAGCGGCGGATGATCGTGGCGGTGATCTCGATCAGCCGGTGGGAAGGGGCACCGGCGGCCGAAAACACGCCGAAGCCGCAATAGATCGCCGGTCAATCCCCTGGTTGCGACGGAAAGGCGTCCCGGCGAGGTTGCCTTCGCCTCGTGGATATGATAATATAAACCAGTTGGATCAACCAGTCGATAATGCTCATAGAATCATGGTCACGAAAGACACCCAGTCCATCATCGGGGCCTTCGAGGCCAAGACGCACTTCGCCCGGCTGCTCGACCGGGTCGAGCACGGTGAGACCATCACCATCACCCGGCACGGCAGGGCGATCGCCCGTCTGGTGCCGGAGGATCAGCACACCCGTGATCGGTCGCTGCAAGCCGTGGAGCGACTCAAGGGCTTGCGCGGGGCGGCCAAGGGCGTCAGCCTTGCGGAATTGATCGATTCGGTCCACGCGGAGCACCGCTACTGATGGTCATCGTCACGGACGCCTCGAGCCTGCTGGGCCTGGTCCTGGAAGATGAAGATGTCCGCTATGCCCAGTCGGTCATCGAAACCGTGGCTGAGCAGGGCGCGGTCGTGCCCTGTCTGTTCTGGTTCGAGGTTCGCAACGCGCTGGTGGTCAGTGAGCGGCGCGGCCGAATCACACCGCAAACCACCGAAACATTCCTGAACGGCTTGCGTGACCTGCCGTTTGAGTTCGAGGGATTGCCATCAGACCCGCAGGTGATCGAGCTGGCCCGTCGCTTTGAGTTGTCGGTTTACGATGCGGCCTACCTGGAGTTGGCCGATCGCCGGAAACTGGCGCTGGCCACGCGTGACCGCAGGCTCGCCGCGGCTGCGGAGCGGGCGGGGGTGAAGCTCTATGAGACTCACTGACGGCGTCGATGGATCGTGGGAATTGCATCGATCAGGATCACCCGCCTTCCCCTCCCCCGCCTCCCCCCTCGCCGCCGCGCTTTCCGCGCCTTCGTCGCGGCTTGCGCTTGCG
>JBGTFI010000546.1:0-2024 GCA_041747335.1 Phycisphaeraceae bacterium
CGCTGCGGCCCAGCGCGGTGAGGTCGCGCGGGGCGGCGCGGCCGACGGCGATGCGTGCGGCGATGCGTTCGATGTCCTGGATTTCATCGAGCGTTTCGCGCAGCTCGTGGAGGAAGCGGGAGTCTTCGACGAGGGCGGCGACGATGCGCTGGCGTCTTCGGATGCGATCAAGGTCGCGCAGGGGGTAGCACAGCCAGCGGCGGAGCGTGCGCTTGCCCATGGCGGTCATGCAGTCGGAAAGGACTCCGAGCAGGCTTCCGGCGGTTTCGCCGCTGCGCATGGTGCGTTCGATTTCGAGGCTGCGCAGGGAGACGTGATCGATCATGAGGTGGTCGTTGCGTTTGAACGACCTTGGCGGGCGGAGGTGGGGGATTCGGCGTGCGGGGGAGTCGGTTTCGCCGGTTTTCTGGGTTTCGAGGAGGTAATGGAGGATGGCGGAGGCGGGTCCGAGGGCGGGGTCGGATTCGTCGAGCCCGAAGCCGGCGAGGGTGGCGACCTGGAACTGTTTCTTGAGGCACTCGACGGCCTGTGACTGGCGGAACTGCCACGCGGGGCGGGCGGCGAGTGCGCAGCCGAGGGTGTGAGCGAGGTGGGCGACGCGCTGTGGGGGGGCGTTGTTGGCGGTTTCGACGTAGAGGAGTTCGCTCGGCCTGACGCGGGAAAGCTCATCGGTGAGCGCGGCGGGTTCGAGTGAGGCGATGCGGAAGTCGCCGGTGCTCAGCTCGGCCCAGGCGCAGGCGGCGTGGTCATCATCGAGGAACATCACGGCCGCGAGGGGGTTTTCGCGTGCCTCGTCGAGGAGGGTTTCGTCGGTGAGGGTTCCGGGGGTGACGACGCGGGTGACGGCGCGGTCGACGACGCCCTTGGCCTGGGCGGGGTCTTCCATCTGGTCAGCCACGGCGACGCGGTAACCGGCCTGGATCATGCGTCGGAGGTAGGGCTCGACGCTGTGGTAGGGGACGCCCGCCATGGGGACGCCCGCGGTCCGCTGGGTGAGTGTGACCCCCAGGACCTTGTGCGCGGTTTTGGCGTCTTCGAAGAAGAGTTCGTAGAAGTCCCCCATGCGGAAGAAGAGGATGCAGTTGGGGTGAAGCTGCTTGAAGCGGCGATACTGCCGCATCGCGGGGGTGTCGGTGGGATCGTGGGGCATGCCGGAAGCGGACCGGGCCATGGGGGCATGATAGCGGGGGCGGGTATGGCGCGGGCTGCCGAGCGCTGTTTCAGGTTCCCAGGCCGCTGGGGCGGCGCAAATCCTCTGCCCCAGGCACCCGATGGGCATGTGCGGAGGATTCGAGATTCGCGAAGAAGCGTTGGGCGTTTTCGTCGGTTGCGTCGGTGAACGCCTCGATCGTCATGCCGCGGCGTTGGGCGAGGAAGGCTGCGACGTCGGCGACGTAGGCCGGTTGGTTGGGACGGATCTTTCGGTGGGGTTCGGGGGTGAGGTAGGGCGAATCGGTTTCGATCATGAGGCGATCGAGGGGCACGCGGTCGCTGGAGGCGGCAAGGGTTTTTGTGCTGGCGAAGGTGACGATTCCGGTGAAGCTGACCATGGCGCCCAGGGCGAGGATGGCGTCGAGTTCGCGGTCATCGCCGGTGAAGCAGTGGAAGACGAAGCGATGGCCGGGCAGGGCAGAGGCGCGGATGATGGCGAGTGTGTCGTCGGTGGCCTGGCGGTTGTGGATGATGATGGGGAGTGAATGGCCCTGGGCGTCGAGTTCGCAGGCCAGTTCAAGCTGCCAGTTGAAGGCGCGGCGCTGGTCTTCGAGGGGCGGGTCGGGGTAATGGCGATCCAGGCCCATTTCGCCCAGTGCGACGATGCGACCGCCCGCGGCCAGGGCGCGCATGGGCTCGGTGACGGCGCTTCGATCGGTCCACTGATGGGCGTAGTGCGGGTGAAGGCCGGCGGCGGGGAAGACGGCGCCGGGAAAGCGGTCGGTGAGGGCGAGGGCGGCGTCGTACTCGGACGGGGAGGTCGCGACGGTGATCATGCGATCGACGCCGCGCGTCTGGGCGGCGTGGATGAC
>JBGTFI010000547.1:0-8045 GCA_041747335.1 Phycisphaeraceae bacterium
GTCCAGGGTCTTGAGCCGGGTCTTCAGGACTCAAGACCCTGGACTCGAGACCCCAGACTCACTCTCCGCCCCTTCGCCGCGTGGAAAGACGGCCAGGACACCGACGGCGCCAGACGACACGCGCTTAGGGCTGCTCCGGTCAAGGCCTGACCCGGTTCGCACGGCCGCCCTCGCATCGGGCCCAGCCGCCTGTCCACGGGGCGACAGGGGGGGGTGGTTCGTTCGCGGGGGGACTATACCACACCGACGGGGTAGCTGGGGGGGCATGGGTCTTGAGTCTGGGGTCTTGGGTCTTGGGTCGGGAGAGCGGGGTCGGAGGCGTGGCCCTGGCCCGGCGCCTGCCCGGCAGTCAAGGGTGTCCGGTCGGGGTGGCGCCGGCACCATGCCCTCGTGAACCGTGGCCATGCGGCCCCCCGGCTGACAATGCAGCCTCGAATCTCTACCTGCTTATCCTGCTACCCCGGCCCAAACCCAATCAGGTCGGCCACATGGCCACGAGGACGAGGCCATGGCACCCAGGGAATGGTGCCCGATTGCGTTGTCATTCACCCGGAAGCATTCGGAACTTGCCGACGGTTTTCCAGCCTTGGCGGGATCCCAACGAATCTCTTACAATCCCGCCTCCTACGAAACGGTCGGCTGCTGGGTGGAGCGGCCGGCCGTCTTTCATCTTCCCGCCGTTCGAGGAAGGCCGACATGAACCACGACGACCGCGTCGCCCAGGAGCGGCAGGCGATCATTGAGGCACGTGCCCGGGGGCCGCTGGCGCTGCTGAAGGTCTTTACCCGCCTCTCCGGACCCGGATGGCTTCAGAGCGCCATCACGCTCGGCGGAGGATCGCTCTCGAGCAGCCTTTACCTGGGGGTGCTGGCGGGTTTCAGTCTGCTGTGGCTTCAACCGGTGGCGATGATCCTGGGCGTGGTGATGCTCAGCGCCATCGGCTACGTGGCGCTGGCCACCGGCGAACGTCCGTTCGCCGCGATCAACCGCCACGTCAACCCAGTCCTGGGCTGGGGTTGGGCCATCGCCACCATGATGGCGAATCTCGTCTGGTGCCTGCCCCAGTTCGCGCTGGGGACGGCGGCGATTCGGCAGAACCTCTTTCCCACGGTCCTCGGGCCGGAATCTGGTCTATCGGAGTTCACGGCCAAGCTCATCGTGGTCGCGGCGCTGTTTTTCCTCTGCGGCGCGGTGGTCTGGTCCTACGACAAGGGCCGGCGGGGCATCCGCATCTTCGAGACCATCCTCAAGGTCATGGTCGGCATCGTGGTGGTGAGCTTCTTCGGCGTGGTGATCGTGATGTCTCTGCGCGGGGCCCTGGATTGGGGCGCGATCTTTGCCGGGCTTGTCCCCGACCTCGGCCTGCTCCGGGAACCTGCCTCGAGCTACGACGCGGTCCTCGGCCAGGCCGGCCAGTTCGCCGACTACTGGCGCTCGCAGATCGTCGAGCAGCAGCGGGATGTGATGATCTCGGCCGCGGCCACGGCCGTGGGCATCAACATGACGTTCCTGCTGCCGTACTCGATGCTCCAGAAGGGCTGGGGACGCGAGCACAGGGGGCTGGCGATTTTCGATCTTTCCACCGGGCTGTTCATCCCCTTCGTCCTGGCAACGGGGTGCGTGATCATCGCGGCCGGGGCGCAGTTCCATACTGATTCCGAATCGCTCCTGAATCCGACACCTGAATCCAAGCCCTCGACGAGCGCAATCAGCAGCTTCACCGGCAACCTCGACGGTCGACTCAAGTTCGAGCTCGGTCAAGACGTTTTCGAGGCGCTCGGCCCGGAAGAAAAACTGGCCCGGCGCGAGGCGCTACCCCAGGCGGACAAACAGCTCGCCGCCATGATTGCGAAGCGGGACGCGTCCGATCTGGCTCAATCCCTCAGGCCCATGACCGGGCGCACGTTCTCGCACTACGTCTTCGGCATCGGCGTGGTGGGCATGGCCGTGTCGTCGATCATCATCCTGATGCTGATCAACGGGTTCGTGTTCTGCGAGATGTTCAACCTGCCCCAGGGCGGGGCGATGCACCGGTTCGGGTGCTTCCTGGCCGGGGCGACGGGAGCGCTGGGGCCGTTCATCTACACGGGCAAGACGCAGTTCTGGCTGGCGGTGCCGACCTCGGTCTTCGGGATGATGCTCTTACCGATCGCGTACACGACGTTCTTCTTCATGATGAACAGCCGGAAGCTGCTGGGCGATGCGATGCCCACCGGGGCGCGGCGCTGGCGATGGAACATCTTGATGGGCGTGGCCGTGGCGCTTGCGGCATTTGGTTCGCTCTGGTCTATCTGGAGCCGCACCCAGTTCATCCCCGGGACGGAGATCCAGGTGCGCTACGTGGGATTCGCGCTGCTGGGCGCGTTCATCGCGCTGGCGGCCATCGTCGGCCTGATCCGCCGCGGCCGATCGGAGGAGGGTTCATAGATACCCTGAGCTTCCCCTGTTCGGACGGGCGCGGGGGGTTCAATCGATCAGGCGGTGATTCGGGTGCGCGCGATGGCGATTACGAGGCGGGGGCGATGGCCTGTTGAATTGAATCGAGCAGTTCCCGATCGTCCACGGGCTTGCACAAGAACTTTGCGGCGCCTGCCTGGCCGGCCTGTTCCCGCGCGGCGACCGAATCGTGACCCGTGAGGATGATCACGGGAGTGCGCGAGTTCATACAGGCCAGGCGAGTCAGCACCTCCAGCCCACTGAGGCCGGGCATCTGAAGGTCAAGGATGATGCAGTCGATTGGATTAGACGGCAAAGCGTCGAGAAAGTCTTTTCCGGAGGCGAAAGAGGCGACTGCCCAGCCTACGGATCGCAACAGCCGCTGGAGGGCGCGACGCACTGAATCATCATCGTCAATCACGGCGACGATTGGATTGGCAACGGACACAACAATCAGTTTATGAGCGTCAGCTCAGTCCGCCATTGTCCTTTGGTCCTACACGTGGAGCATGGTCGACCGCGATCAGATCGCCTCCGGGCCGATGCCGGCACGCTGGGCCATGCGGACCAGATCGGCGAAGGAATCGGCGCGCATCTTCCGCATCACACGGGCGCGGTGGACCTTGATGGTCTTCTCGGCGGCGCCCAGGTGGGCGGCCACCTGCTTATTGAGCATTCCGGTCACGATCAGGCAAAGAACCTGCCTTTCGCGGGGGGTCAGGGATGTCAGGCGGGTGTGAACCTCCGTCACCTTGTCGCGGGACTGTGCCGAGGATCGACCCCGATTGATGGCGAGTCGGATCGCGGCGATGAGGTCCTGTCCCTCGACTGGTTTGGTGAGGAAGTCCACCGCGCCCCGCTTCATGGCACGGACGCTGCTGGGGATATCGCCTCGGCCGGTGAGGAAGATAATCGGCAGCGAGATATTGCGTTCGGTCAGGGCTTGCTGAAGTTCCAGGCCGCTGAGTCCAGGCATGGCGAGGTCCAGGATCAGGCAGCCGAGCGTCGCGGGGGTGAGCGTTTCAAGAAACGACTCGGCGGAGGGGTAGGTCTCGACGTTCAAGCCCTCGGCGTGGAGCAACCGGCCCAGGGCCTTGCGGACCGCAGGGTCGTCATCCACCACGAACACAGTGGGAGCGGGGGTCATGGGATCGGTACTCCGTTCAGGGGCGGGAGCGCGAACCGGAAGGTCGCGCCGGACGTGGGGTTGTTCTCGGCGCAGAGTCTGCCGCCATGCGCCTCGATAATGGTGCGGCAAATGGCCAATCCCATCCCCATCCCTTGACTCTTGGTGGTGAAGAAAGGTTCGAACAACTGGCGAAGGTGATCCGTCTTCATACCGTGGCCGCAATCGACCACGGAAATGTTCACCGCCGAATCGGGACCGCATTCCGAGCGAACGAGCAGATTGCGGAAGCCGAGCGGAACGTCCGCCATGGCGTCGCAGGCGTTCATGACAAGGTTGAGCACGACCTGAAGGAGCTGGACGCGGTCTCCGCAGATCGGGGGCAGGTTCTCCACAAGTTCGAGCCGGGCGCTCACTTCGTGGTTGATCAGATCGTTGCGCATCAGCGTCATCACCTCCTGGACGACTTCGTTGAGGTCGAGGGGTCGCTTCTGGACTTCCCCCTTGTTAAAGAGAAGGCGCAGGCGCCTGATGAGTTCACCGGCGCGTCTGTCCTGATCGACGATATCGTCGATGATCTCACGCACCTCGGCCAGATCGACCTCGGTCCGGTCAAGAAAGCGCAGAGCGGCCTGAGCGTTGCTGAGAATCGCCGCCAGAGGCTGGTTCAGTTCGTGGGCGAGGGATCCGGAGAGCTCGCCGAGCATGGTGACCCTCGAGAGGTGGGCCAGCTCGTTGCGCCGTCGGGTGAGCTCGAGCTCGGATCGCTTGCGCTCGGTGGCATCGACGATATGGACCAGCACGAGCGTGCCTTCGCGGGTGGCAACGGAGGTCAGGCTGATCTCCACGGGCACCTCCGATCCGTCCTTGCGCCTGCCGAAGAGCTCGCGTGCGGGGCCCATCGATCGGAACCCGTTTCGAAGCTCCCGTATTGATTGAACGTCGAGTTGTCCGGCGCGTACAGGCTCGGGGAGCAGTGATTCGAGGGTCTGGCCGATGAGTTCGGAGGCCTCGTAGCCGAAGATCGACCGGACCTGGTTGTTGACCGTGACGATCCGCCCGCCCGAATCGACCATGACCATGCCGTTGGGCGCGGCTTCGACGATCAGGTGGGCAAGTTCTTCGGCTAGTTTCCTGCGGGTGATGTCGATGGAAACTCCGCGCAATCGGGAGGGTCCGCCGCCGCCATTGAACTGCACCCGCCCGCGCGCCGCGATCCAGCGCACGGTCTGATCCGGCCGAATGATCCGGAATTCGGCCTCATAGACACCCCGGCCTTCCAATGCCGCCAGCACCGCGCCGCGAACGGGATCGCGATCCTCCGGGTGAAGGACGCGGAGGAAACGATCCAGATCAACCGCCTCGTGCGGCTCCATGCCGAACAGGGCACGGCCCCGTTCGTTGAACCAGATGTCGTCGCGCGGGACATCCCAGACCCACAGGCCAAGGTCCGCGGCCTCGGCTGCCAGGTCCAGCCGCTGCTCGCTTTCGAGCAGCTCACGGGCGAGATGTGCGGAGCGAAGAATGTCGGAGCTCAGCTCGAAGCCCATGGCGACGACGATCGCCAGGTAGGCGAAGCTGATGAGGTAGGGGGACTCGATGACGCCCGCATGGATCAAAGAGACATGGACACCCGCGGCGGTGACGCAGAAGGCCGTGCTGCCGCAGATCAGCAGGGCGGAGCGGCGCTTCCCCCGCCTCCAGGCGGAGATACCCGCGTCGATCAGGAAGGCCAGGAACAGCAGGAGACTGGCCGGTCCGAGGGCATTGAGGGGGCTTGTCACCGTCTCGAGAACTGAAATGACCCCACCCCCGATGATGGGCACCTGGTGGATTCCCGTGACTTGAGAGAAGTTCAGGTTCACCTCCGCGCTGAAGTTCAGCACGAGAATCAAAACCCGCGAGCCGATCACCATCCAGGCGAGCCATCCGCGGCCGGCCCCAAGGTACATGCGGACGAAGCCTACCAGGGAAGCAATCAGGATGAAGACCGGGATGTGGATCCAGCGGACCCACTGCACGGCGCTCGCGACGGTCTGGGAGCGCAGGATGGCCAGTTCACAGATCGCGATCGCCGCGGCGGAGAGGGCGGTGATGGAAAACAGCAGATAGGCTACCTGGCCGACACTCTTAGCCCAGACCAGGAGGTAGATCAGCGCGAAAGTCAGGCACACCGACGCGACCATCGACCAGATGACGGTGATCCAGTCCATGTCGATCAGGCCCCTTGGGTGAGCTCACAAAGGCGCGGAACGTTCCGGGGGCCCGACACGATCCACAAAAGCCCTTATCATATGATGACATAGTGCGTTAGATGTGTCAATGTCACGCGAGAATCCGCATGCCGGGCAAGATGCGATTGCGCCTCAATACTCCGAAGGCACGAGGCGCCGGCCTTCGAGCGTCGCCTGGTCGTCGTACTCGTGCTTTGTGGAGCGATCGGGGAGTTTGATTTTGTCCCGGGGCAGGCGCTCGTAGGGAATCTGGCTCAGGAGGTGCCGGATGCAGTTGAGGCGGGCGCGCTTCTTGTCATCGCTTCGCAGGATGTGCCAGGGGGCGTGCTCGGTGTCGGTGGCTTCGAGCATCTGGTCGCGGGCCAGGGAGTACTCGTACCAGCGCTCGCGGGAGGGCAGGTCCATGGGGCTGAGCTTCCACTGGCGCAGGGGGTCGTCGATGCGGGCCTTGAAGCGCCGCTCCTGCTCCTGGTTGCTCACTTCCAGCCAGTACTTGATCAGGATGATCCCGGCACTCACGATGTACTGTTCGATCTCCGGACACAGCTCGAGGAAACGTCGATGCTGTTTCTTCGTGCAGAAGCCCATGACGTGCTCGACGCCGGCGCGGTTGTACCAGCTTCGGTCGAAGATGACGATCTCGCCCGCGGCAGGAAAATGCTGCATGTAGCGCTGAATGTACATCTGGCTCTTCTCGCGATCGGAGGGCGCGGGAAGGGCGACCACCCGGAACACGCGCGGGCTGACGCGTTCGGTGATCGCGCGGATCGTGCCCCCCTTGCCCGCACCGTCGCGTCCCTCGAAGATGATGATGACGCGCAGACCCTCGTGCTTCACCCACTCCTGAAGCGTGCAGAGCTCGGCCTGGAGCCTGCGAAGCTCCTTTTCGTAATCGGCGCGCTTAAGTTTGGCGGGCGTTTCGGTGTCGCGTGACCTGGGCATGGTTTATTCCAGTTCGAGGGTGATTCGGGCGTACCTACGCCGCCTCTTCGGTGACGGGGACGGTTGCCGGTTCGCCGGACACCGGAGCTTCGGTGGTCTCCATCGAGACTTCCTCCAGCAGCTTGTCGATCTGACCGCGGAAGTCGGCGTACTGAGGGGAATCCTTGGCGCTGTAGTTGAGGTTCCTGTAGAGGCCGGTCAGGCGGGTGAAGAAGTCGCGTGCCTGATCCTTGTCCGTCAGGTTGTAGGCGCGATCGATGAGACTCATGACAAGCTTGAAGCTCTCAAGCTGCCGTTCGAGCGGCATCGAGGAATCCACGTCGTCGAAGGCGTCCTGTTGAAGGTAGACCATGTCCAGCAGCACGGCCTTCTGCCAGGTGAGGAAGTCATCGAGGGTGACGCCCTCCTCGCCGGTGACCTGCATCATCTGGCTGATCGAGTCGCCCCGGTGCAGGAGGTCGGCCAGGCGTTTGACGTCCTCGACCCAGTGCGGGTCGAGGTTCTCGCGGTACCAGTCGGCGAGTTGGTCAAGGTAGCGCGACCAGGAGATGAGCGGATCGATGGCCGGGTAGTAGCGCTTGTACGCACGGTCGTAGGAGAGGCCCAGGAAGGTCTTGACGGTGGCGAGCGTGGCCTGGGTGACCGGTTCCTCGAAGTTTCCGCCGGCGGGCGAGACCGTGCCGATGAGGCTGAGGCTGCCGGTGGAGCCGTCGGGGTTGCGGATGACCCCCGCGCGTTCGTAGACGTTCTTGATCGCCGAGTCGAGGTAGGCGGGGAAGGCCTCCTCGCCGGGAATCTCCTCCATGCGGCCGGAGGTCTCGCGCATCGCCTGAGCCCAGCGGGAGGTCGAGTCGGCGATGCACAGCACGTTGTATCCCATCTGGCGGTAGTACTCGCCGAGGGTCATGCCGGTGTAGATGGAGGACTCCCGCGCGGCCACGGGCATGGAGGAGGTGTTGCAGACGATGATCGTGCGGTCCATGAGCGAGCCGCCGGTGCGGGGGTCTTTCGTTTCGGGGTATTCGGTGATGGTTTCCACGACCTCTCCGGCGCGTTCGCCGCAGGCGATGATCACGACGATGTCGGCGGTCGAATGTCGGGCGATGAGGCTCTGGAGGACGGTCTTACCCGCGCCGAAGGGGCCGGGGATGCAGGCAGTACCCCCGCGGGCGATGGGGAAGAAGGTGTCGATGATGCGCTGGGTGGTGATGAGCGGTTCATCGGGGTAAAGGCGCTCGGCCTCGCGCCGGGCGAGCATGGCGGTGGGGATCGGCCGGCGCACCGGCCACCGGCACGCCATGGCCAGC
>JBGTFI010000548.1:0-6856 GCA_041747335.1 Phycisphaeraceae bacterium
CGAAATCCTGCAAATTCTGAGCCTGAGCCTTTTCGAGAAAACCCCGCTTTTTCAAGCGTTTTCGCGCGAACTCACCACCATGGAAACGAGCCTCGATCATAACCAGTTGTCTTTGTTCGACTTCTAACCGGACAGTAGTGAAAACAGATGGACGCTCAATCAGATCATCCAGCACGCGAAGAAGTCATGGCACGGCGTCAAGCTTGACCATCCCGATTGGAGCGATGATTCCCATGCCATCGCATTCACCGTGTTGGCGCCCGGCCCGGACCTGCTCGTGCATCTGATGTTTAGCGCCTGGCGGGAACCTCTGACTTTCGAGCTGGGGAAGGAGTATGACGGCCACCCGGTCGCCTGGCGTCGATGGATCGACACGTCGCTCAGGTCTCCCGATGACATCACCGACTGGCGGCAGACTCCCGCGCACGGAAACTCTGAATACCGCGTCGAGTCCCGGTCCCTGGTTGTGCTGCTGGCCGAGCCATGAGCAACGTGCGCCCCTGGATCCAAAGGGGGGCGTGGGACCAAAGTCCAATGGCCATCACCGCCGCCGCGTCTACGATGGCCGGTGTGAATCGTTTGCGTCAGGGGGGCGCCGGCCGCCATGTTCCGGTTGCCAGGCGCGCCGACCGATGGCAAACCCACCTGACCAGGAGGCCGCGACCATGCTGGAGGAGATTGTTGAATACACGCGGGTGCGGGACATCGTGGGCGATGTCTGTCGCGTCCGGGCACGAGGCGTGGGGCTGGGCGATCTGGCGGTCGTGGAGAACACCGACGGGGAGTCCTCCACCGCCAAGGCGATTGCGCTCGATGGCGATGTCGTGAGCCTTCAGGTGTTCACGGGATCCAAGGGACTCTCGACCGATGCGAGGGTCCGTTTCCTTCCCCACGGGCTGCGTGTCACCTGCTCGAACAACATCCTGGGGCGCATCTTCCGGGGTTCGGGGCAGCCGATCGACGGCGGGCCGGACCTCTCGGAAGATCCGGCCATCGAGGTCGGCGGCCCCACGGTCAACCCCATGAAGCGGGTGATGCCCTCGAGGATGATCGAGACCGAGGTGCCGATGATCGACCTGTTCAACTGCCTGGTCGAGAGCCAGAAGATTCCCATCTTCTCGGTGGCGGGCGAACCGTACAACGCGCTTCTGGCGCGGATCGGCTTCCAGGCGAGCGCCGACGTCGTTGTCTTCGGGGGCATGGGCCTTATCTACGACGACTTTCACTTTTTCCGTACGGCGCTGCAGGAACACGGTGTCTTTCACCGCACGGCGATGTTCGTCAACCTCGCGTCGGATCCGATCGTCGAGCGGCTGAACATCCCGGATCTGGCGCTGGCGGTCGCGGAAAAGTTCGCGGTGGAGCAGTCCAAGCGCGTGCTGGTGCTGCTGACGGACATGACCGCCTACGCCGACGCGATGAAGGAGATCGGCGTCGCCCAGGAGCGCATCCCCGCGACGCGGGGTTACATGGGCGACCTCTATACCCAGCTCGCCCAGCGTTACGAGAAGGCCTGCTCGTTCCAGGGCGCTGGTTCGGTGACGATCCTGAGCGTCACCACCATGCCCGGGGGGGATGTGACCCACCCCGTGCCGGACAACACCGGATACATCACCGAAGGGCAGTTCTACCTGCACGACGGCGTCATCGATCCCTTCGGTTCGCTCTCGCGCCTCAAGCAGAAAGTGGTGGGCAAGGCCACGCGCGAGGACCATCCCCAGGTCATGAACACCATGATCCGCCTCTACGCCGGCGCCATCGAGGCGCAGAAGAAGCAGGCGATGGCCTTCGAGCTGACGGACTTCGACCGCAAGCTCCTGCGGTTCGGAGACCTCTTCAAGCGCCGGTTCATGGACATCGGCGTGTCGATGCCGCTTCAGGCGGCGCTCGACGAGTGCTGGAAGACGATGGCCGAGTGCTTCGATCCGCCGGAACTGCTCATGAAGCAGGAACTGGTGGACAAGTACTACCCCCGCAAGGATCAAACCCAGACCGCCGACGATACGCCGCGATCTGAGGTGAAAGACAAGCCGGTCTGACGCCATGGCGAGAGTGAGACTCAGTAAGAGCGCCCTCCAGCAACAGCGCACGCAACTGCGGCTGTACACCAAACTGTTGCCGTCGCTCGATCTCAAACGCAGGCAGCTCATGATGGAGCACAAGAAGGCCCAGGTCGAATTCGCGGAGGCGCAGGCGGGCGTGGGCAAGCTCGAAGCCGCCATCGGCGCGGAGCTGCCGATGCTGGCCGACACGCCGCTGGACCTCACGGCCCTGGTGAAACTCACCGGTTACCGCGTCGGAAAGGAGAACATCGCGGGCATCACCGTCCCCCGACTGGAATCGCTCGAGTGCGTGGTGTCGCCCTACTCGATGCTCGCCATGCCCGCATGGGTCGATCGCCTGGTTCAGCGCCTCAGGGACGCCGTCGAGCTTCGCCTGCGCGTCAAGGTGCAGGGCGAGCGCACGCGCATCCTCGAGCAGGCGGTACGGCGCATCACCCAGCGCGTCAACCTCTTCGAGCGGATTCTGATCCCCGGCGTCAAACGAAACATCAAACGCATTCAGATCTTCCTGGGAGACCTCGATCGAGAAGCGGTCATCCGGTCCAAGCTCTCCAAAGGCAAGCACATCCCGCCTTCGGATGAACGCCTGCTCACTGCGGAGGCGCGATCATGAGCATCACAACCCTTCGTAAGGTCCGGCTGATCGGCCTGGCGGCCTTGAAGGAGCGCGTGCTCGTGGAGCTTCAGGAGCTGGGTTGTCTCATGCTTGTGCCCGTCCACGCGGCGGGGGAGACCCAGGGCGCCGGGCCGCGACGAGAAGTGCATGAGGCGCTCAAGTTCCTTCTGAGCTGTCCGCGCCGCCGCCCGCAGGTCAGGGATGATTCGGACTTCGACGCCCAGGCCATTCAGCAACAGGCGCTCGAGGTGCAGGGTCGACTCAAGGATATGGAAGATGAGCGCGATGCGCTGGTTCAGCGACTGCGGGATCTCGAGCCCTGGGGCGACTTCGCCTTGCCGGCTCTGGAGGAGCTGGGCGGGCAGCGGCTTTGGTTCTACAGCGTTCCCCGGCGACTGCTCAAGGAGTTTCAGGCCGTTCACGCACGGTCGGAGGTGGTCCGTACGGACGACCGGGCGTGCTTTGTCGTCGTGGTGAGTGAGCAGGAGCCTCCGGAAGCGCCCGTTCCGAGAATCCACAGCGGAAGCCGATCGCCCGCGGATTTGAGGCGGCGGCTCGAGGAAGTCGAGCAGCTCATCGAGGATTGTCACGAAGAGCGGTACTCGCTCACACGATGGTGCGATCTGTTCGTGCGCCACCTGGCACGGCTGGAAGACCGGGCCTCACGCGAAGAAGCCTCCCGTCAGATGCACGATGCCGAGCCGCTCTTCGGGCTGGAAGCCTGGGCGCCGGCCGATCGCCTTGACGACCTTCGGGCGTGCGCCGCCAAACACGAGCTGGCGCTAGAGGTGCTCGAACCCACCCCGGAGGACAACCCGCCGACCCTGATGGTCAACCGTCCCGGCCTGGATGCCGGCGAAGCGTTGGTGACGTTCTATATGACGCCCGGCTACTGGACCTGGGATCCTTCACCGGTGGTGCTCTTCTCCTTCGCGGTCTTTTTCGCGATGATCCTCTCGGACGCCGGTTACGCGCTGCTGCTGGGCGTGGTGCTGGCGCTGGTGTGGAAGCGAACCGCGGGATCTGAGTCCGGCAGACAGCTCCGCACGCTCCTGGGTCTTCTCACCGCGATGTCGGTGATCTACGGCGTCCTGGTCGGAAGTTACTTCGGCGTGGCGCCGACAGGAGACTCCCTGCCCGGGCGGCTTGTGATTCTCGACGTGAACGACGCCAACACCATGATGGGGCTGAGCGTGGTGATCGGCGTGCTTCACCTGGTGGTCGCCAACCTCATGAACGCCCGGCGCTACGGCCTGCGCCAGGAGGCGCTCGCACCCCTGGGATGGACGGGAATGATCCTGGGCGGGTTCCTCTGGGCCGTGTCCGGCGCGGTGGAGTTGCCCGCACTGCGCATGGGGGGATTGGTTCTCCTGATCGCCGGAACTCTGGCGGTGCTGCTATTCAGCGGGGTGGGCAAGCGGCCGCTGGGCCGGGCGTTGAGCGGATTGCTCGCGTTCACGCGGGTCACCGCCGCGTTCGGAGACGTGCTCAGTTACCTGCGCCTCTTCGCGCTGGGGCTGGCGAGCGCCTCACTGGCGGTGGCGTTCAATGAGATGGCCGGGCAGATTCGCGGAGCGCTGCCGGGCATCGGGCTGCTGCTGGCGGTGCTGGTGCTGCTGATCGGTCACGGCCTGAACATGGTGCTCAGCCTCTCGAGCGCGGTGATTCACGGACTGAGACTCAACGTCATCGAGTTCTTCAATTGGGGACTGCCCGAGGAGGGCACGCCGTTTCGCGCATTTGCCCGGAAGGAGCATGGATCATGGACTCACTGATTCTCACCCTCGGATGGGTCGGCATCTTCGCCCCGCTGGCGCTCGGCGCCATCGGCAGTATGGTCGGATGTTCGCGCGCGGGCCAGGCCGCGTGCGGCGCGATGCTCGAAGTCGAGAGCGGATACGGCAAGTACATCGGCCTGTCGGCGATGCCTTCGTCGCAGACGATCTACGGCATCGTGGTGACGCTCTCGTTCAACCGTGAACTGACCGTACTCAACGCGCCTGGGCTGTTCGGCCTGGGCGTCCTGGCGGGACTGGCGCTGATGATCAGCGCCTTCGCGCAGGGCTCCGCCTGCGCCGCGGCCATCAACGCCGCCAAGAGCAAGCCCGAGGTGTTCGGGATCTCCATCGCGCCGGCGGCGGTCGTCGAGGGCTTCGCGGTCTTTGCGTTCGTCTTCGCCCTCGTGCTGGCCGGCAACATCCCCAGCGCCTGAAAGGAGCACCCGAGATGACTTCATCAATGGAAACGTCCTCGGCTTCAGGCGTGCAGCAACTGATCGACCGCATTCGCGGCCAGGGCGTCCAGGCCGCACGGGATGAGGGCGAACGTCTGCTCGCCCAGGCCAAAAAGGAAGCCGCGGCGGTCAAAGCCAAAGCCGAGGCCGAGGCGCGCGCGCTCCTCGAATCCGCGAGGGCGCTGATCGCCACCGAGAAGGCCGCCGGCGAAGAGGCCATCCGCAACGCCGCCCGTGATGCGCTGCTCGATCTGCGCGGCAAAGTGCGTGAGGCTTTCGAGGTCCACGTGCGCCGACTCGTCTCGCAACAGGCGCAGGACACGGGCTTCGTCCGCAGCCTCGTCCTGGTGCTCGCCGGCCAGGCCGCCGAAAAGTACATCACCGACCACGACGCGCAGATCCTCGTCTCGAGCGCCATGGCCGGGACACCGAATCAGGCCGAACAGGGCACGCTGCGCGAAAAAATCCGCGCCGCCGTACTCGGCGCCGCCGGACAGATGCTCCGTGAAGGCGTCGAGCTCATTCCCGATGACGGCGTGCGCGGCGGCGCGCGGGTCCGACTGGTCGGGCAGGATCTCGAAATCGATATGACCGACGAGGCCCTTTCGCGAGTTCTGCTCAAGCACCTTCTGCCGCGCTACCGCGCGATCGTCCAGGAAGAAGAAGGAACACACTGACCCGTGGCCGCGAAGTACTACATGCTCATCGCAAGCCTGCCGCACCTGCCTCATTTTCGGCAGGCCCAGCGCCTGCCGATCAACCCGCAGCGGCTGCGCTGGCGGCGAAGCGCGCTGCGCCCTGAAGACGCGGCCGATCTGGACCTTGCCCTGGACATGCTCCATTGGGCACGCCACTCGGCGGAGGAATCCGACGCGCAGATCGACGCACAGTATCGCCGCACCGTGGCGCGCATTCGTAATGAGTCCCTGCGGAGCTACGTGGAGGAGATCATGGCTCAGCGCAGCGTTCTGGCGGCACTGCGGCGCAAGGCGCTGGGCATGCCCGCGCCCTCCGAGGAGGATCGCTGCGGCGTCGGCCGATGGCACAACCTCACCCGCAACCGCTGGGACCGCGACGAGCTGGGCCTGACGCCGCGATTCCCCTGGATTCCCCAGGCACGCGCCATGCTGGCGGAAGGTCGGTCCGCCGAACTGGAAATGCTCTTGATGGAAGTGACGTGGCGCAAGGCTTCCAAGATTGCCGAGGCCGACCCTTTCGGCTTCCAGGCGGTTTTCGCGTATGTATTCAAGTGGGATCTCCTGTCGCGCCACCTTGTTCAGGATGCGATAAAGGCCGGAGAGAGATTCAGCCAACTGGTCGACGAGGTGATTCATGAGCAACAATCCGCCAGCACCCGCTAAGACGCCCGCGCCGCGCAAGGCGACAATCATCGCGGTGAAGGAAAGCCTGATCACCATCGATGTCAGCGGCACCACCGTGAGCAAGAACGAAGTCGGCCACATCGTGCTGGCCGATGAGCGCCTCATGGCCGAAGTGCTCCGCATTGAAGGCGGCCGCGCGGACATGCAGGTCTTTGAGGACACCCGTGGCGTGAAAGTCGGCGACGAGGTCGAACTGAGCGGCTCCATGCTGTCGGTCTCCCTCGGCCCGGGAATGCTCGGACAGGTCTTCGACGGCCTGCAGAACCCGCTGTCGGTCCTGGCCGAGGCGCATGGCTTCTTCCTGCCGCGCGGCGCGGACGTGCCCTCTCTCGACCAACACCGCAAGTGGCCGTTCGAGCCGCTGGTCAAGCCCGGCGACAAAGTGCGCGCCGGGGCCGTGCTGGGCAAGACCAAGGAAGGCCCGTTCGACCACAAGATCATGGCGCCCTTCGACCTCGCGGGCGAAGCCCAGGTCACCTGGGTGGGAAAGGGCGACTTCACCGTCGCCGACCCGGTCGTCCGCATTGCCCTCGCGGAAGGCTCGGAGCGCACGCTGGCCATG
>JBGTFI010000549.1:0-2695 GCA_041747335.1 Phycisphaeraceae bacterium
CGGGGATGGTGCTGGCGATCGCCCGGCCGGATGTTCAGTTCACGCTCATCGACGCCACGGGCAAGAAGACCCGGTTTCTGGAGGAAACGGTGCGGACACTTGGTTTGATCAACGTGCGCATCGTGCAGAGCCGCGCGGAGACGCTCGGCCAGGATCCCGCGCACCGCGCGAAGTACGACGCGGCGGTGTGCCGGGCGCTCGGCCCGCTGAATGTGCTGCTGGAATACCTCATGCCGCTGGTGAGGGTGGAGGGCATCGTGCTGGCGATGAAAGGCCCGAGCGTGGAGAAGGAGCTGGATGATGCCGGCGATGCGCTGATGATCCTGGGCGCGGGGGAGATCGAGGTGTTCGAGGCCTACCCGGAAGGGTTCGACATCCACACGGTGATCGTGCGCATCGTGAAGCGCCAGCCGACGCCGAAGAAGTATCCGAGGTTGCCGGGGGTGGCGAAGCAGGCACCGCTGTAGGGTCCGCTATTGCGGACCAGCGATTCTGCCGTGGCGCGTGCGGAATGGTTCGCAATAGCGGCACCAACCGGCGCCGGATGCCTTGGCTGCCATCCACATGTGGGCGACGGGCGCTCAATCGGACAGGCGATACTGCGGATCAAACTCCTCGCTGTTCCAATCGACGCCGCCTCCGGGCCGGAATACGCTGGGCCAGTACAGGCTGCGCGGCAACTGAAAGCACACTCGCGACCACGCGGTGAAGAATGCTAGTAGCGAATCGCCCATGACGTGGCCGTTGTGTCCCGTGCCGCCGTCGAGCCAGTCATGCTGGTCAAACACCACCGGCGCGCCCTCTGCGCCGGTATCCAGGCAGAACCGATCACCGTTTCCCTCGTGTCCGATCTCTATCCATTTCCGCATTCTGAGCGCGGTCTCCCTGCCCAATGTTGGATCCTTCGTTCCTCGATACTCACACGAGTCATCCCATTCAAAACGCCAGTTGATCTGCTCAATGGACTTGAGCGTGACATCGTCGAGTTTCGGAAACTCATAGCTCGCCATCGGATTTCTGCGAGGACCGTCCTCTTTGCAGTAATAGAACGCCAGGCCATCCCCGACTTCTGAATAGAATTCCGCCATGGAATCCGGAATCGGAATCAGCGATACTATCTGTGCGCGTTGAATCGTCGTCTTCTTCAACGGTTTGCCGCGATTCAACGTGACTTCAACTCCAAGCCGGTGGACATGGGCGGCGACCTGTTCAAAGAGCTCCACATAAGCCATAGGACCAACTCACTCGAGAGGAGAATCGATCGGTGTGACGAAGAAGATGGAGGCTGGAACCTATCTTCTTTACGGTGGCTCGTATGATTGGGTCCGCAATAGCGGACCCTACGCCAGCACTTCTTTCACCACCTTGCCGTGGACGTCCGTCAGGCGCATGTCGCGGCCGGAGAAGCGGAAGGTCAGCTTCGTGTGGTCGAAGCCCAGCAGGTGGAGCATGGTGGCGTGGAGGTCGTGGATGTCCACGCGGTTCTCCACGGCCTTGTAGCCGTACTCGTCCGTCGCGCCGTAGGTCATCCCGCCCTTGACGCCGCCGCCGGCCATCCACATCGAAAATCCGTACTGGTTGTGGTCGCGCCCATCCGAGCCTTGCGCGAAGGGCGTTCGGCCGAACTCGCCGGACCAGACGACGAGCGTCGAATCGAGCAGTCCCCGGCCTTTGAGATCCTTGAGCAGCGCGGCGATCGGTTGATCGACGGACTTGGCGTTGCCCATGTGCCCTTCCTGGAGGTTGCTGTGCTGGTCCCAGCGGTCGGCGTAGGGTCGGGCGACGGGGCAGGTCAGCTCGATGAAGCGCACCCCGCGCTCGATCATGCGGCGGGCAACGAGGCACTGCGTGCCGAAAATGCGCGTGGGTTCGTAGGACTCTTCCAGGCCGTACATCTGTTTGGTCACGGTCGATTCACCGGCCAGGTCCATCAGTTCCGGCACGGCGGCCTGCATCCGGAAGGCCAGTTCATAGTTGGAGATGGACGATTCAAGCTGGTCGATCTTTCCCATGCGCTGAGTGACACCCTGATCGAGCTTGCGCATGAGGGCGAGCTTGTTCTCCTGGAGTTCCTGCCTGGCTTCGCTCGGCTGAATGTTCGCCACGGGGAGTTCGGAGGGCTTGAAGATCGATCCCTGGTAGGCCGCGGGGAGGAAGCCGCTGCCAAAGCAGTCCAGCCCGCCGGGGGGAATGAGTCCGCCGTTGAGGACGACAAACCCGGGGAGGTTCTGGTTCTCGCTGCCCAGGCCGTAGGTGATCCACGCGCCCATGCTCGGCCGGCCGGAGAGGCCCAGCCCGGTATGGAGGAAGTAGTTGGCGTTGGTGTGTTCGGGGAAGTCCGAGGTCATCGAGCGGATGACGCACAGGTCATCGGCGCACTGGGCGACGCTGGGGAACAGGTCGCTGATGGGGATGCCCGATTGGCCGTAGCGCCGGAACTTCCAGGGGCTCTTGAGGGTGTTTCCGATGCTGTTGAACTGCGTCGGTTCGATCTTCATCTTGAACGGCTGGCCGTTCTCGGCATCGAGGCGGGGTTTGGGGTCGAAGGTGTCGACCTGCGAGGGGCCGCCGTCCATGTAGAGGAAGATGACGTTGCGCGCTTTTGGGGTGTAGTGCGGCAGTCGCGGCGCGAGCGGGCCGGTGGAGACCGAGGGGGAACCCAGCCCGGCGAAGGCGCGGTCGTTCATGAGCGCCG
>JBGTFI010000550.1:0-4437 GCA_041747335.1 Phycisphaeraceae bacterium
GATCCGCACGCCTTCGCCGCGGCGGTGCATGACCTGTTCCGCTCGCGGCGCAAGCAGCTCGGCGCGGTGATCGGAAAGGGCCGCGCGCTGCCGCCGGGCATCGAGCGGACGATGCGGGCCGAGGAACTGACGGTGGAGCAGTTGGCGGCGGTGGCGGAAACCTAGGGCGGGCATTGTCCAATATGAGGGTATGCCATGATCCGAATGAACTGGACCGAGCTGGTTAGACGGGGGGCGGACTTGAACAACACGGACTTCAGAATCTACCGATGTGCCTCATGTGGCCGCTTTGCGCTCTACGATGATGAGCACATGCACTTGTTTCCGTACGCCCAGGATCTCACGATTGGCGTTCTTTACGGGGCCGGAGGTTCCAGCTGCCCTTGTCCGTCATGCCGGACACCGGACAGCTACGAGGAGTGCGACGCGCAATCGATGAGGCGGGTCATCGAAGACACCGAGTGGTCATTCCTTTTTGTTTAGCATAATCACTTACGGTGGGCGATGCCCACCCTACTCGAATGCTAACAGAAGTATCCTCCGAAACGACCCGCGCGTAAGCAAGCGGTAGATCAACTAAGACGCCCTCTCCCGCAAGATCACCTGCGGTAAACCCTTCCGCTCCCTCACGGTCGCGGCTCGTTGCGGAACGCCCCATCGTTTGCGTCGCCCCCCGCGCGCAGGAAGGAGATCAGGTCCAGCACGTCCTCCTTTTCCAGCGTGCTGAGCAGGTCTTCGGGCATCTTGGAGATTCTTGAGAGCGCCTGTCGGTCGATGTCTTCCTTGAAGACCTCGATCGCTTCGATCGCCAGCGGATCGGTGCGCACCAGGTAGGTTGAAGAGGTCTCGCGTTCGACCCGGCCGGTGATGACCTGCCCGTCGGTGAGGATGAAGTCGGTGTCGGCGTACTGGTCGGAGATGACGCTCGAGGGATGGATGATCTGCTCGAGCAGGTCGCGGGCGGAAAAGCGGCTGCCGGCCCCGGTGAGGTCCGGGCCGGTGCTGCCGCCCTCGCCGGCGAAGCGGTGGCACTCATAGCACCGCGCCGCGGCGAACGCGGCCTTGCCGTTTTCAAACGACCGGCCGGAGCGTGTCTGATCCAGCAGCGGCTCGATGTCCTCCATCCGCCAGTTGAAGACGTAGCGTCTGGGCGCTGCCGCGACGGGCTGGGCATACTCCGGCGGCGCTTCGAGAATCTCCTTGAGCGCGACTTTCTCCGCGTCGGTGAGCGTGCCGATCGCATCCTGGCGGAAGTTGGAGACGAACTTGGTGAAGCTCGCGCCGCCGGAATACTTCGCGATCGCGTGGTGCATCCACTGGAAGTAGGTCTTGCGCTGCTCGATCGTCCAGCCGGTCTTCGCGTTGCGCAGGGTGAAGGCGTAGTGGACCTGGTCTTCCTGTGTGGGAGATTCGAGCATGAGCTTGAGCGACTTGCTCACGGCATTGGGCGCTTCGAGGTAGACCACGAGCTGGCAGAGCTCCCGGTTGACCAGCGCGCTCGCGGCGGGGTACATCGCGTCAAACTTTCGGCCGAGGCTCGCGACGGTCGGGTCACCTGGCCGCCCCAGACGGATCATCGCCAGTCCATAGGCGCGCAAGGCGGCCAGCACCTGCTGTTCGGGGAGGCTTCCCAGGGGCAGGGTGCTGAGGCGATCGAGGATGGGGCCGAGGTCGGAGGCTTCGCCATGACGCGAAAGCGCGATCATGGCTTCGATGATCGCCGGCGGCCGGTTCTCGGAAAGCGCCCGGCTGCGCCACGCATCGACCGGTTGATGTTCCACGGCCACGCGCGCGGCATAACGGATGTACCGGTCGGCGCTCCCCAGGTGGGGCCAGGCGGTCTCGACAGCCTGGGGATGTGTTTGCCCGTGGAAGAACTCAAGCTGCTTGCGGATCGCCCTGGCCGCGAGAACGTCCGGCCCCGGCACTAGCGGGGGCGCGAGGGCGGTGGATTCGTCGCCGGTGTAAAGGACGCGGTAGAGGCCTGACTGCACGCGCCGGCCGCCGATCGTGAAGTAGAGCGCACCGTCGCGGCCGATGATGGCGTCAGTCAGGGGCAGGGGCCTGCCGGCGGCGAACTGCTCGAAGGTTCCGCGATAGCCCGCGCCATCGGCTTCGAGATGGACGGCGTAGAGCTTGCCGTAGGTCCAGTCCAGCGCGTACATCGCCCGCTGGTACTTCGCGGGGAAGGCCGCGCCTGTCCCGAAGAGGACTCCCGTGGGCGAACCCATCCCGATGTTCACCACCGCCGGGTAACCGTCGGGGTAATACTCCGGCCACTTCGATGTGCCGCTGCGCCACCCGAAATCGCTGCCGCTTGCATGGTGGCCGATGCGCGTGGGGCGGTACCAGGGCATACCCCAGTCCCATTCCATGTCCGAGTCGTACCCGAAGAGTTCACCATCCTCGTTGAAGGCCACATCGTACGTGTTGCGCATTCCGATGGAGGTGATCTCCCAGTGTTCACCGTTGGGATCGGTCTTCGCGATCCACCCGCCCGGCGCCATGACGCCTTGTGCGTGGCCGTTGGCGTCCCAGTGACGCGGAAGCAGGTGATCCTCATCCCAGACGCGGGGTACGCGGCTGTCCTCGAACCCTTCGGGAACCTTCGTGTGATTGCCGGCGACGATGTAGAGAGAGCGGCCGTCGGGTGCCAGGACGATCCCGTGCGGCCCGTGCTCGCCCGCTCCTTCGAGCGCCTTGAGCAGCCTGACCTCGTCGAACTGGTCGTCGCCGTTGGTGTCGCGCAGTCGGTAGAGGCCGTAGCCTTCCCCTTCGGCACGCATGAGGTACAGCGACTCAAACGCATAGAGCAGCCCGTGGGCGAAACCTGCCTGGATGTCGAGCTTCTCGATGACCGCCGATTCCGGATCTGCGCCGATGGCGGGCGGAGTGATGCGGTAGAGCGCGCCGTACTGATCGCTGGCGATCAGCCTGCCCTTGTCGTCGATGGTGAGGCTGACCCAGGAACCCTCCCAGCGAGGTATGGAGTAGAGCAGCTCGGCCTTGAAGCCCGGAAGGAGTGATATCTCCTCCGCGGGGATCGCGCCGGGAAGAACGGTCGGGCCGGTCGGAGCCTCGGCGAGCGACTTCGCGGTGACGGTTTCCCAGGTGCCCGCTGCGCCCAATGCACGAAGCGCTTCTGCGTGAGGCCAGTCGGCGTCGCTGGCATAGGGGCTGGTCCAGTTGTCCACGAGCTTGTCGGTGACTTTCCAGGAACCATCGGAAACGACGACCTGGACGCCCTGGTCGGTTTCGAGGACGAGCTTGAGGAGCAGCCCGGCCGGTCCGCCGTCATTGCGCGCCCAGACGGCGAGCAATCCGCCGCCTTGCGCGTGCTCGGTGACATCCTGCTTCACGGGACGGGCCCAGTCGCTGCCGGCGAGAACCTTGCGGGCGTTGATGCGCACCTCCATGTGATTGTCGGCGGCGGCGTAGAGCGTGGCTTTCGTCAGTTTCCCACGAACGCCGAAGGACTTGCGGAAGATGACCTCCTGGTTGTCGGTCGCGTTCTCGGCGAGCCAGATCCAATGGGGGACCGGTTCGGCGGGGGCCGCTTCCCCATTAGCGCGGAGGACGGGCACGAGTACGGTCAGAGTACAAAGCAGCACACATCCGAATCGCATCAACGCATCTCCTGAGGGATGAAGGGTCGGGTGATCTTAGCAGGAATCCGGGCGCGGGCTGGCGCGTTGCGGTGGTCTGTTGGCGCGTTACCCTTGAGGCGGGGTTCGGGCGGCAATGATCCCCACCAGGAGCAAGCGACCATGGCCGAGAAGCACCGCGAGGAAGTGGACTCGATGGGCAGGATGAAGGTGCCCGACTGGGCGATGTGGGGGGCGTCGACGCAGCGGGCGGTGGAGAACTTTCCCGTCGCGGGGCGGGGGATTCCGGCGGAGGTGGTTCACGCCTTCGGGCTGCTCAAGGCCGCGTGCGCCCAGGTGAACAAGGATCTGGGCAAGCTCGATGACAAGTTGGCGGACGCGGTGATCGCGGCGGCCAACGAAGTGGCGGAGGGCAAGCACGACCGGCACTTCGTGGTGGACATCTACCAGACCGGTTCGGGGACCAGCTCCAACATGAACGCCAACGAGGTGATCGCGAACCTCGCCAACAAGGCGCTCGGGCAGCCGATCGGGACCAAGAAACCCGTCCACCCCAATGACCACGTCAATATGGGCCAGTCGAGCAACGACACGTTTCCGACGGCGATGCACGTGGCGGCGAAGGTCGCGATCGAGAAGAAGCTGCGCCCGGCCCTGACCAAGCTGACCAAGGAGCTGGAGAAGAAGGCCAAGGCGTGGGACGACGTCATCAAGATCGGCAGGACGCACCTGATGGACGCCACGCCGATCCGCGTGGGACAGGTGTTCGCGGGGTACGCGGCGCAGGCGCGCGAGGCGGTGAACCGATCGACGGCGGCGGCCGAGGCGCTGC
>JBGTFI010000551.1:0-4016 GCA_041747335.1 Phycisphaeraceae bacterium
GGCGCTTTGAGCGCCTCGCGCACGCGGGCGAGGATGGTGTCGCGGTCGCTCATCGCCTGCCCCGCTTGCGCGCTTGCCAGTAGTCCTTGAAGCTCTCCCGCGCCGGCGCGGGGAGTGTGCGCGTCGAGCGCCAGGCGCGAAGCGGATCGAACCGCCCGCCCGCGAGCGGCCGCGCAAGTGCATCGGCGATACGCGAAAGCCTTCCCGCAAGCCTGTAAAGCGCAGGCCTGCGCATCACGAACGCAAAGCCCCGGAACGTGATCTTCTCCAGCAGTTTCGGCTTGTCGCTTACCGCGTTGCGACGGTTGCGCAGCAGGTGGTGGTGCAGGTCAATCCGCACCGGGCACGTCTGCGTACACGCGCCGCACAATGAGCTTGCGTGGGAAAGATGCTTCCAATCCTGAAGCCCGCGCAGGTGCGGCGTGATGACCGAGCCGATCGGCCCCTGGTACGTCGTGCCGTAGCTGTGCCCGCCGATGTTCTTGAAGATCGGGCAGACGTTCAGGCACGCCCCGCAGCGGATGCAGCGCAGCGCATCGCGCTGTTCGTGATCGGCCAGCAACGCCGTGCGGTGGTTGTCCAGCAGGACCAGGTGAAACTCCTCCGGCCCGTCGCACTCGCCCTCCGCGCGCGGGCCGCCGTACATCGAGTTGTAACACGTCAGGTGCTGCCCCGTGCCCGCGGTGGCCAGCATCGGCAGTAAGAGCGCCAGATCCTCGAGTTTCGGGATCACCTTCTCGATCCCCATCAGCGCGATGTGAACCTTCGGCAACGCGCAGGTGAGCCGCGCGTTGCCCTCGTTCTCGGTGATCGAGATCATCCCTGTTTCCGCCACGCCGAAGTTCGCGCCGGAAAAACCGATGTCCGCGTGGATGTATTTTTCACGAAGCGCCCGCCGCGCGATCATCGTCAGCTCTTGCGGGTCGCTTGTCGCGGCCGTCCCCAGCTTTTCCTCGAAGATCCGGCTGATCTCCCCGCGCCGAAGGTGCATGGCCGGGAACACGAAGTGATAGGGCGCTTCGTGGCGTAATTGCACGATGTACTCGCCCAGGTCCGACTCGACGACCTCGAACCCCTCGCGCTCGAGCAGCTCGTTGAGGTGAATCTCCTCGCTGGTCATGCACTTGGACTTGACGATCGACTTCGCATCGTGCGCGCGGATGATGCCCAGGATGATGTCCCTGGCGGCCTGGGCATCGGCCGCCCAGTGGACCTTCCCCCCGCGGGCCTCGACGTTCGCGACGAACTGTTCGAGGTACCTGTCCAGGTTCTCGATCGCGTTCCACTTGATCTCGGCCGCGGCCAGGCGGGCCTGCTCCCAGTCGGTAAAGCGCCCCTGCGTCACGGCGCGGGTGTTCTGATACCCGCGCAGCGCCCCCTGCATCCACGTGCGGAAGGCGAAGTCACCGGCCACCGGCTCCACGGCCTGCCTGAACTGTTCGAGGGGAACGGTGGTCATGTCCGGGATAACACCTCCGCCAGGTGCAGACACCGCACATCCCTGCCCTGCGCTTCAAGGTATCCGCCCAGGTGCATCAGGCAGCTCGGGTCGTTCGAGACGATCGTCGTCGCTTCGGTGCGCTCGACCGACGCGGCCTTCACCTGTGCCATGGCGATCGAGATCTGCGGGAACTTCACCGCGAACGTTCCCCCGAATCCGCAGCACGTCTCGGCCTCGTCCATCTCCACCAGCTCGAGTCCGCGCACGTTCTTGAGCAGAGTACGGGGGGCGTCCTTCACCCCCAGTTCGCGCAACCCGTGGCATCCATCGTGAAATGTGACCCGCTCGTCGAAGCGCGCGCCGACATCCGTCACCCCCAGCTTCTTCACCAGAAACTCGGAAAACTCCCAAGTTCTCTCCCCGACTTCGCGGGCGGCATCCTCCAGCGGCCCGCCCTCGAACAGCTCGCGATAAAACACCTTGACCATCGCCGCGCACGAACCCGAGGGAACCACGATCACCTCCGCTCCCCGGAAGCAGCGCACGAAGTGCTCGGCCACCACTTTCGCCTCCCCGCAGAACCCGGCGTTGAAGGGCGGCTGCCCGCAGCACGTCTGGGCCATGGGGTAATCGACCTCATGCCCAAGCCGCTCAATGACCTCCACCACGCTCACGCCGACGTGGGGAAAAAGCTGGTCGACATAGCAGGGAATGAACAGGCTCACGCGCATGGCGGGAATACTCTAGCGGATTGGTGGTGCGGATGAGGGTTGCCACGGGCGGTTTGCCCGCCAGTGCGGTTCCCATAGGTCAGGCCTCGGCCTGACACTCCCACACCACGGACGCACATCTGTCAGGCCAAGGCCTGACCTACCTGCTCCCTCGTGAACGCCGGAAGGCGGACGATCTCGCCCCCCTTCATCGCCGACTCGTGGGCGCAGATGCCCACGCACGTCCAGTTCGCCGACTGCACCGCGTTGGGGAACGGGTCGCGCTCTTCCACCAGCGCCCGCAGGAACTCGTGCGCCAGGTGCGGGTGCGATCCCCCGTGGCCGGCTCCCTGCGTGAACGACAGATGCTGATGCTCATCCAGGTCGTACACGCCCCTGGTCGTGAACATGCGGATCGGCTCGGGCAGGCGATGGGCGAAGTCCGGCACGTCGATGCGCTGGGGGATCTCATGCTCGGGCTTCTTGGCGGTGTGAAGCACCGGCTTCTCGCCCTCGACAAGCGGCCACTCGAAGCTCTTCTTGCTCCCGTACACGTCGATCGACTCGCGGTACTGCCGCGCGGTGTCGAACAGCGAGCGGTAGATGCGGGCCGTCACGTCCGAGTTCGCCAGCTTGATGTGGCACGTCTCGACCGCGAAGGGCGAGTGGTACTTGCCGATCAGCTCCTCGCGGATCGTTCCCGATCCGAAGCACGAGACGTACTCCGCCTCGGCGTCCGTCAGCGCCAGGCAAGGGCCCACGCAGTGCGTCGCGTAGTGCATCGGCGGAAGCCCCGGCCAGTAGTTCGGCCACCCGTCCATGTCCTGCTGGTGCGATGCTTGCAGAAACTGCACCTTCCCCAGCTCGCCTTTGTCGTAGAGTTCCTTGACGTAGAGGTATTCACGCGCATAGACGACCGTCTCGGCCATCATGTACTTGAGCCCCGTTTCCTTCACCAGCTCCACGATCTTCCGGCAGTCCTCGATCGACGTCGCCATCGGCACCGTACACATCACGTGCTTCCCGGCCTTCAGAGCCGCGATGGACATCGGCGCGTGGTCCGGAATCGGCGTGTTGATGTGGACGAAGTCCACCTTCGGGTCCGCCAGCACGTCCTCGTAGCGCTGGTAGCGCGCGGCAATGCCGAAGGCGTCGCCGATCTGGCTGAGCTTGTCCCTGTTCCTCTGGCAGATCGCGTACATGTTCGCATCGGGATGGCGCTGGTAGATGGGGATGAACTCCGCCCCGAACCCCAGCCCGATGATCGCCACGTTCAGCTTTCTGTCCGCCATGATGCCTCCTTCACACTCTTGAGCGGTGCTCCTCAATGCTCGCCGCTTTGCAGGTATTCCAGCAGGTTCGCCAGGTCGTCTTCCGCCAGCAGTTCGAAGCCCTCGGGCATCACCGACAGCGTCGAAGGCTCCAGGGCTTCGATCTTATCGCGGGCAATGATGTGCCGCTCGCCGCCGGCGTCCAGAATCTCGATGGCTGTGGCCGTCTCGACCGTCAACCGCCCTGACAGAACTTCCCAGTCGCTGGTCTGAACCGTCCACTGGCGGTACGTCCCCTCGACCGAGCGGTTGGGATCGAGGATCTCAATCAGGATGTCGCGCTTTGGCCGGGCGCCGATGCCCGTCAGGTCCGGCCCGACCACCCCGCCCTGTCCCAGGAACGTGTGACACCGCGCGCAGTTGTTCTCATAGACGACTTTCCCCGCCGCCGCGTCGGCCGCGCGCTCCGCCAGGTGCATCCGCTCATCAATCACCTTCTGCCGGTCGGCGCTCGGGGCGCGCCCCGCGGATTGACGCAGCGCCGCGGCCCGCTTGGCGATCGCCGGATCCGGATGCCCCACGAGCGTCTGCCAC